>JAACEH010000208.1 GCA_011682595.1 Anaerolineaceae bacterium | reverse complement strand
TGCTGTCGGCCGGCCGGTTCGCCAAGGCCAAGGCCAGGCTGACCCGGGCCGAGGGGCTGTGGCCCGGGCATCCGACGGCCAACTTCTATCTCGGCGACGCCTGGCGAAAGCTCCGCAACCCCGTCCTGGCGGCCAAACGATACGACCGGGTGGCCCAGTCGCTGCGGACTCATGTGCCGGCATTGAACAACTGCGCCTGCCTGGCTGCCCAGGTCAAGGATTACCGGACGGCCGTCGGGCACCTGGCCCGGGCCCTGCGGCGCGATCCCGAGAACGAGACCGTGGTCAACAACGCCTGGGAGATCATGCACATGCTCTCCGTCGACAAGCAGGGACCGGGGCTGCGGCTGGACTTCTTCAAGGTCGCCCGGGCCGACCTGAAGACGCTCGAGAAGGCTTGTTTGGCCCGGCAGAAACGAATGCAGGCCGAGGACAAGTTTCGCTGGGGCAGCGGGTGGGTCTCCGGGTTCGAGTACAAGACTCTCCGCCACGAACAGCGGGAAGCCGACCGGCGGCTGAAGGAACTCCAGGGGCAGATCAAGGTCCTGGGCGGCGAAATCCGGCGGATGGAGAACCGTCTCGACACGCTGGCCCGGATGCGGAACCAACTGCTGAGGGCGGGCTCGGACGCCCGGCTGCTGACATTCCACCGGGAGGCCAAGGAGCTTCAGGAGGAAATTCGCGACAAGAAGAACGAACAGGCGGAACTGGTCCGCGACGCCAAACGCGTTCGCAAGGGACGTCCCGAGCCGAAGTGGTCGGGCGACATCGTTCTGCTGGGCATCGACAGCCCGATCGATGCCCTGGGCGGCACGGCGTCGGAGGCGCCGTCGGTTCGCGAGGCCGTACTGTCGCGGAAGGCTGTGCTGGTCGCCCGGGACGGAACGTTCCTGGGCCGCCTGACGGCCGACCGGCACGACACCGAATCGATATGGAATCCCCTGGGCAAGTACGGCTCGCCGTACAGCGAGGTCAGCATTTTCGATCCCACCGGACGGTTCGGCGGCCCCCTGTCCGACCAAAGCCCGTGGAACCCCAAGGCCGAGCATCCGCCGATGATCAAGTTCGGCGAAGAGCAACTCGTCCACCTGACGGCCAACCCCCGGATCAAGCCGGGCCTGACAGTCGAAGCCCTGATCGCCCTCATGAAACAGATGCCCTAGCCCTGTCAAGGCTGAAATTGACCTGCTTTTCGGGAATCGGATTCACCAAACGTTCATGTTCGCTGCGGTACAATACCGTTGATAAATGTGCACCGCGAGCGCCCGCGGCGCCGGGATTTGCCCTGGGTAGGGCAGTCTTCCCTTGGCAGGCGCAGCCAACAGGAGAAAGACCATGATAACGACACGACATGTTATGGCTCTGGTGGGAGTGCTGGCCGTATCGGGATTGGTCGCTGCCGCGAGCTATGCCGTGGGAGAGCGGAAGGCCGTCGAGTTGCCGCCGGCCGCCGCAGCGGCGGTCAGCAAAGTCCTCCCCGGCGCCGAGACACGACAGGTGAAACTGGAGAAAGAGGGAATCTCGCTGTATGAAGTCAAGGCGGTCAAGGATGGCGCCGAAATCGAGGTCGAGGTTACGCCGGACGGCGCCATCATGCAGATCCAGAAGGGTGTCGCTCCGGGCGATCTGCCCGCCGCCGCGTCCGCGGCCCTGGCCCGGGCGGCGGGTGGGGCCGGAATCAAGGAACTGGAGCGCTCCGAGATTCATGCCGAACTCAAGTTCGTGAAGCTGGACAAGCCGATCGTCGTCTTCGAGGCGGAGTTCGTCAAGGACGGCAAGACGGTCGAAGTGAAGATCGATGAGAACGGGAAGGTGGTCTCACAGCAAAGCGATGATGGTGACGATGACGACGACGGCGATGATGACGGCGATAACGACTGACAGAGGGAAGCTTTCCCGGTAGAATGGTCCCCACGGGCGTCGGCAGGCGTTCCGCCGTGGAGGGTGCTCGCATCATGCGACTCCTGGTTGTCGAGGACTACACTCCTTTGCGAAAGTCCCTGACCAGGGGGCTTGCGGAGGCCGGTTTTGCCGTGGACGCCACGGGCGACGGCGAAGAGGGGCTGTGGTTCGCCCGCGACGAGGCCTATGACGTCATCATTCTGGACCTGATGCTTCCGACCGTCGACGGGTGGGAGATTCTTCGCCGTCTGCGGCGCGAAGGCATCGGCACGCATGTTCTGATCCTGACCGCCAGGGACGTCGTCGGGGACCGCGTCGGGACACTGAACGCCGGGGCCGACGACTACCTGGTGAAACCGTTTGCCTTCGAGGAACTGCTGGCCCGGGTCAACGCCCTGATCCGCCGCAAGTACGGCGCCAAGGACCAGGTTCTCCGCCTGTCCGACCTGGAGATCGACAGAAACGTCGGCAGCGTGCATCGGTCCGGACGACTCGTGGAACTCACCGCCCGCGAGTATCAACTCCTGGAGTTCCTGGCGCTTCGAGCAGGGGAGACGGTGACCCGCACGGAAATCGAGGGGCATCTCTACGCCTTCGACGCTGAGCCGTCGAGCAACGCGGTTGATGTCTTCATCCGGCGGATTCGCTGTAAGCTGGAGGCCGGGGGGCATCCTCGACTGCTCCATACGCGGCGCGGCGTGGGATACATTCTGAAGGAGCCCGAGTGAGACGGTCGCTACGGTTTTCGCTCATCGTCGGGACGTGTTTGGCCGCAACGGTCATTCTGGCGCTGGCCGACGTGGCCCTGTTCCTGCTGATCCGGCAGGGCATCATTGCCTATTTCGACCGTTCTCTGACCGACAAGGCCAAGGTGATTGCGACCGCTGTTGAACAGGACCGGAAAGGCCTGGATCTTGGCTTCGAGGACGTCGACATGGCGGAGTTTTCCGCCGCCGCGCACGGCGGATTCCTCCAGGTATGGGACTCTGACGGCAAGACGCTCTATCGTTCGCCCTCCCTGGGCGGGGCCAGCCTGACCGCTCCGGCGGCCGGCGGTCAGGCGGAACGAGCCGCTTGGATGTCATTGCAGTCCGCCGCGCCGGCCAGGGCCGTCTCCTTCCGTTTCGCTCCCAGAATAGACCTTGACAATGATGACAACGGTCACGACAGCGGCGGCAACGGCCAGGAAGACTCCGGCGAGCAACCGCCCTTGCTTTCGCTTACCTTGGCCAGGGACGCCGGCCCGATCGCCGACACGCTCAGGCCGATCCTGTGGGCCATGATCACGATCGGGCTGCTGGCGGTGGCCGGGACGTGTCTGGTGCTCTGGCTGGTTGTCAGCAGAGCCCTGCATTCCGTGGGCGCCGTGGCGGCGCAGATCGAGCGGATCGGCGGCGACAGTCTCGGGGCCAGGATCGAGGGCTCCTCGTTGCCGAAAGAGCTTCAGCCGATCGTGCTTCGCTTCAATGAGTTGCTCGACAGGGTGAGTGCCGCACTTCAGAGAGAGAAACGACTCAGCGCCGACTTGGCGCACGAACTGCGAACTCCGTTGGCCGGTCTGCGCACGACTCTGGAGGTGGCTTTGTCGCGCACTCGAGAGGCGGATGCCTATCAGGAGGCCCTGTCGGATTGTCTGCCGGTTGTCAGTCAGATGCAGGGTATGGCGGAGAGTCTCCTGCTCCTGGCGCGTCTGGAGTCCGGCCAGGTGGAAGTGGACAAACAATCCGTGTCCCTGAGAGGACTGCTCCAGTCTACCTGGGCGCCGCTGGATCGCCTGGCCTCTCAGAAGGAACTGCGAGTGCAGTGGCTCGGCGAGGAAGACATTGCCGTTCAGGCAGACCCGCGGCTGCTGGCGATGGCTACCAGGAACATCCTGGAGAACGCCGTCGCATACACCCCCGCCGGCGGCACGCTCACGATTGAGACCAGAAGAGAGGGCTCCACGGCCGTCGTCACCGTCCGTAACACCACCACGATGCGCCCGGAGGATTCGCCGCACGTGTTCGACCGCTACTGGCGAGCCGATGGCGCCCGCTCCGATGCCGGGGTCCATTGCGGACTTGGCCTGTCCCTGGTCAAAAGCATCGCGGAGGTCATGGGCGATAACGTGACCGCGGTGGTTAGGCCGGATGGAATCTTCGAACTGAATCTGCATCTCTCGGCCTGACTGCTTGCCGCCGGTGGCACAGTGTGACCGGCGCGGCGCTTGCTCGGCCATGGCAACG
>JAACEH010000207.1 GCA_011682595.1 Anaerolineaceae bacterium | reverse complement strand
GCTTCAAAGACCGCTTCCACGGGCTGCTCCGGTATTGAAAGACCTGCACTGCGGCGTTCACGCCCAGGGCGATGACCATCAGGATCAGGCCCAGGGCGATGCCCATCGCAATTTCTCCCTTGCTCGTCTCCAGGGCGATGGCCGTGGTGAGGTTGCGCGTGTAGTGACGGATGTTTCCTCCGACCATCATCGAGACGCCCACCTCGCCGGCCACGCGGCCGAAGGCTGCCACAACGGCGGCCAGAATGGCCAGCCGCATCTCGCCGGCCAGCGTCATCCAGACCCTGAAGCGGCCGGCCCCCAGGGTCAGGGCGGACTTGACCACCCGCGGGTCGGCGCCATGAACCGCGGTGACCGACAGTGCGGCAATGATCGGCGTGGCCAGGACGAATTGCCCGAGCATCATGGCCCACGGGGTGTACAAGAGGCCCAGCGGCCCGGCCGGCCCGCGGCGCGACAGCAGGGTGTAGAGCAACAATCCCACCAGCACCGTCGGCAGGGCCATCAACGTGTTCAGGACAACCAGCAGGGCGGGCTTGAAGCGGAACGTGCCCGCGCCCACCACCAGGCCGACCGGCACCCCGACCAGCGAAGCCATGACAATTGCCGCCGAAGATATGCCGAGCGAGAGAGCTGCGGCGCTGTAGACCTCACGGTCGAAACTGCCCAGGAGTTTCAGGGCTTGAACCAATGCCGACCACAGGTAGTCCATTGCCGTTACTCGATCCCAGGGACGGCGTCCGGCACGAAGAGCGTGCGGCCGTGCATGCGGTAGCCGGCGATGTCCTTCTGGCCCTCGCGCGAGGTGACCCAGCCGACCAGCCACATGGCCCCGGTATAGTTAACGTGCGGCCAACGGGCTGGGTTCACCACCACAATCGAATAAGGATTGGCCAGCTTCGGGTCGCCCTCGCACAAGGGCGCCAGGGAAATCTTGTCCTTGAAGGCCAGGTAGGTTCCCCGATCCGCCAGGACGTAGGCCTGCTTCTGGTCGGCCATCATCAAGGTGGCGCCCATTCCCTGTCCGGCCTCGAGGTACCACCGGCCGCGCGGCTGAAGCCCGGCCGAGGCCCAGATGGTGCGCTCCTTGCGGTGGGTGCCGGAGTCGTCGCCCCGGGAGACAAAGGTCCTCCGGCCGGTCGCAATGGCGGCGAATGCCTTGGTAACGTCGCCGGCGAGGCCGGCCGAGGAGGCGCCGGCCGGATCGTCCACCGGCCCGAGAAGCAGAAAGTCGCTGTGCATGAAAGTGCGCCGATTGACGCCCAGGCCCGCCTCGACGAACTGCCGCTCGCCCTTGGGGTCGTGTAGTATCAGCACGTCGACGTCGCCGTTGGTCCCCAGCGTCAGGGCCTTGCCCGTGCCGACGGCGATGACGTCCACGCGGACGTTGTACTGTTTTCGGAAGGGCTTCAGAAGCTCGTCGAGCAGTCCCGAATTGTCCACACTGGTTGTCGTGGCCAGCCGCACCCGCCGGGCGGCGCTCCCGGCCTTCGGTTGCGGCGCAGCCTCGTCGGTGCATCCGGCCAGGGCTAAAAGAAAAAGAAAAAGAAAAACGCACATAATGCGGAACACGTCACGTCCTCCCCAAAAAACAACGCCCCTCACACTTACCGCAAGCATAACACAGCGTAGCGGGGGATTCAATCGGCATCCGCCTGCGGCCACCCAACGGGGTGCACGTCACCTTTGTAGGTGGATTTTTCATGCGACGGGGTGGCATGGGCTGCTTGCCAGCCCATGTCTTGGAACCACGGAACATGCGTCGCCAGCGACGCATGCCACCCCCGTCGAGCCTGTTGACCTGACCTTGACTTTACCTACAAACTTGACGTGCACCCCACCCAACGGCCCGGCCGGCCGGGAGCGGGCCTTTCCATTTTTCTTCTGTTTGGGCTATAGTGTTGTCAACTGCACTGTCTGATTGAACGAAGGAGGCAATCATGGAATCGTGGAAACGCAAGCTGAGGATGGGCATGGTCGGCGGCGGGCAGGGAGCCTTCATCGGGGCCGTCCACCGCATTGCAGCGGCGCTGGACCAGCAGATCGAGTTGGTGGCCGGTTGCTTCTCGCGCGATGCGGAGAACACCAGGGTCACCGGCCGGCAGTTGTACCTGGACCCCGGGCGATGCTACGAAAGCTACCAGGTGATGGCCGAGGCCGAGGCGGCACTGCCCGCGGACGAGCGGATCGACTTCGTGGCCATTGTCACGCCGAACTCGTCGCACCAGGGGATAGCCCGGACTTTCCTGGAGGCCGGCTTCCACGTGGTTTGCGACAAGCCGATGACCTGCACGATCGAAGAGGCCGAGCAACTGGTCGAACTGGTCGAACGGTCCGGCCTGGTCTTCGCCCTGACCCACAACTACACCGGCTATCCCCTGGTGCGGCAGGCCCGCGAGTTGTTCCGCAGCGGCAAAATGGGCACGGTCCGCAAGGTCATCGTCGAGTACCTTCAAGACTGGCTCTGCCGGCCGCAGGAAAAGGACGGTCTGAAGCAGGCCCTCTGGCGGACCGACCCCGCCCAGTCCGGCCTGGGCGGCTCGCTGGGCGACATCGGCACCCACGCTCTCAACCTGGCCGAGTACGTCACCGGCGACACGGTTACGGAACTATGTGCCGACAAGACGGCCTTTGTTGCAGGCCGCAGACTGGACGACGACGCCAACATCCTGCTGCGATTCGCCGGCGGGGGCAAGGGGCTGCTGACCTGCAGCCAAGTGGCCACGGGTGAGGAGAACGGTCTGCGGCTGAGGGTCTACGCTTCCGAGGGCGGCATCTCGTGGGAGCAGGAGAATCCGAACTACCTCCGCCTTTACCGCTTCGGCGAACCGTGGCGGACCCTGGGCCGGGGTCACGAGAATTACCTGGCCGAGGCGGCCGGCGCCCACACGCGTACGCCGCCGGGCCATCCGGAAGGTTACCTGGAGGCTTTCGCGACCATCTATTGCGGCGCGGTCGAGGCCATTCGCCGACACATCGACGGCCGGCCGATGAAGAGCGACCAGTACAACTTCCCGACCGTTTACGACGGGCTGCGCGGCGTGCGGTTCATTCACCAGGCGGTCGAGTCGGCCGAGAAGGGGTCGGTCTGGGTGAACTTATAAGAGGACAGTCCGGGTAACGGGGAGGGCCGGCACATGGAACTGAGCGGAGCAGTGGTTGTCGTCACCGGGGCGGCACGAGGACTTGGCAAGGCCATTGCTGGCGGCTTTGCCGGGCGCGGGGCCAAGGTGGCCCTGGTTGACCTGCTGGCCGACGAGTTGCAGGCCACGGCCGGCGAACTCGGGGCCGGCGGCGCGGAGGTGACGGCAATTGTCGCCGACATCACCGAGCGCCGCCAAGTGGAGGCCATGGCTGAACGAGTGCGGCAGGAACTCGGCCCGGCCGAGGTTCTGGTCAACAACGCCGGAAGCCTGTCGGCCATCGGGCCGGTGTGGGAGGTCGATCCCGAACGCTGGGTCCGCGACGTGACGGTGAACCTGATCGGCACGTTTCTTGTGACCCGGGCTGTGGTCAAACAGATGGTCGAGCGGCGGGGGGGCTATGTGGTCAGCCTGGTCGGCCTGGGTGTTGACGCCCCGCACCCTTACATTACGGGGTACGACAGTTCACAGGCCGGTATCGTGCGACTGTCCGAGACCCTGGCCAAAGAGGCCGGCCAGTTGGGCCTCAAAGCATTCTCCCTGTTTCCCGGGGTGGTGCGGACCAGGATGACCGAATTCATCAGCGACAGTGCCGAGGGCCACAAGTGGCGACCGTGGTTCAAGGACTACCTGGCCGGCGACGGCGCCGTTCCGGCGGACCTGGCGGTCGAGGCCTGCCTGGAACTGGTCAGCGGCCGGGCCGACGCCCTGTCGGGCCGGTGGATCAGCGCGACACGCGAATTCGCTGATTACCTGGAGCAGTCCGAGGGCATCCTGGCCGACGATCTTCTGACACTGCGACTGCGCCCGTTGAAATGACGATGGGCTGTGCGGCCGGCTGGCGATGCAACAAGATCGACGTCTGGTTCAACGAGATGTGATGTCAGGGCAGTTGGCTGCCGATACGGGATCGGACGGCCCGCACCCGCACGTCGGCGCTGGTGATCGCCCCGCTGCTGTCGACGTCCCATGTCGCGCTTGAGGCGTTGACCGTGCTGCCTGCCTTGTTGCGGAGCGCGGCCATATCGGCTGCACTTACCGCGCCGGAGCCGTCCACGTCGCCGGCCAGCAGGCGGATCGTGATGTCCGTGTCGCCGGAGATTGCTGCGCCGCCGACCTGCCGCAGGGCGTCGGTAAGGGTAACAGCGTAGGTGTCGGCGTTCGGCGGCGAAGCACTCAGGGCGATCGTCAGCACGCGGCCCGTCGGGTCGAGCGTGAGGGTGTCGATGAGCGAGGAGACGTTGCCGGCCGACTGGCCGACAATGGTCACGGCGCCGGGAAGCAGCGTGGCGGGATCGATTTCCGTGTCGAACGTCACCTGCAGCAGACGCAGACCCGCAGCGCGCGATTCGGTGAACGTACCTTCGATGAGCGTGGCCAATTGACCAGCGGCGCCGTGGTCGGCCAGGACGCGCCAGGTGATCTGGTTTGGCAGGTTGTTGCGGTAGGTGGCCCACATCTCCTCGACGAACGAGTCCCAGCACTGCCTCTGGCGAGCCCAACTGGCGGTGAACCACCAGTCGCTGCCCGGGTGGTGACTGGCCGCCTCCTGGGCGAACTGTGTGTCGTCCTCGGTCATCCAGCGGTCGCAGTAGTCGAAGAAGGCATCGTGTCCCCACAGCGGCTTGGCGTGCAGGATGCGGGCCGCCAGGGACTCGCCGATCCAGGCGATGCTCGTGCAGCAGCGGCGATAGTTTTCGCCGATCGTGCCGGGCCACTGGGACGGGTGCAGGTGCTCATAGGGGCCCCAGTCGGGGAAGCTCGGGTGGCCCTCGGAGCCGAAGTGGCCAGCATAGACGGCCGTCGCGCCGGTCCAGCACGCGGCGTGCATGGTCTGCATGTCTTCCTGAAAGTCAACGTTCGGGTAGGTGACGTCCGGCCGCTGCATCTGGGCGTCGTCAAGCAATAGCCCCGCAAAGATAATCGGCCACTTCCGCCCGCTGTGGTGGCCCCCGTGGGCGTTCCAGCCGCGATGTCCGGCCCGGACCATTCCCCAGAGATCGACGCCGAGTTGGACAAAGCGAATCAGAAGTGTCTCTTTTTCCTGTTCGGTGAAGTCGCAACAGAGCAAGAGGCTGGCCATGCCGACCAGGCGGGCGAACTCGCGCCCGTAGACCGGCATGTTCTCCATCGGGGCGGCGAACCCGAACCAGGCCGGGTCGGCCCACGGTCGCTGGAGGTACCGCTCGTACTCGGCGAGTGTCGGTGTGTGGGCCACGCGCGGCAGGTTGGGAAGCAGGTGTCGCCGCAGGTTGCTTGCCAGGTAGATGCGATTCGAGGTGTCCATGAACGACGGGCGAAAGGCGTCGGCCGGCGCCTCGGCGGCCAGGCAGGTCAGAACGGCTGCGGTTCTGACCGGCAGGTTGGACTGATCCTGCGGGCGCAGCATGTTGGGGATCTGGCCCATCGCGTCCACGCTGATCGTCGAGACCAGCGAGTCGCCCGGCGTCATGCCGATCGGCAACCGCTCATTCAACGAGTCGCGATAATAGTTGATCACGCGGCCGTCGTAGCCGACGTAGCCCGAAGGCGGCGGGTTCAGCGTCGAACCGTTGCGGCCGTCGGAGCCATAAACGGGCACCGGGCTGATCGACGTGATTGTCACCGGCCCCACGACGTAGTAGTCGCCATTGACGAACTGGCCGACCGGCACCGGATGGTCGAAGGTCCAGGTGATGCCATACTGTGACACGTTGGCCAGCGATGGGAGTTGCGGGCTCTTCGGCGAAGCGGGCGCTTTTGCAGCAGGGGGGTCCTTGGCTTCAGCCGACAGGCAAAGCAGAACAACGCTGAGTGCAAGGGCGGACGTCAATGATCGCAACAGCCTCATGACCTGTTCCCCGAATCTGAAAATCGGGTGAGCCAATCTCTGACGATAACTTGATTATACCCCAGGAAGTCCGATCCTGCCAGTCATAGCCGAATACTACTCCCGCTCTTGCTGGACTACCTCGATGCCGCAAAGCAGGGGCTGGCCGGTTTTCGGGCTCAGGGCTATGTGCAGGTCACGGGCCACAGTGACGGCTCTGAATTCCCGGATCACCTCGCGGCGCGGTCCGCCGGAGGTTTTAACGACGTCGAAATTCTTCAGGACCGTTTGGCCCTGGAGCGACACGTCGAACACTCGCCGGCCCGGCTGCAGGTCCTCGGGTTCGGCGAAGTGCAGCCGCACGGTGTAGGGGGCTTCGTCCCGGGCCGCCTCGGCCAGGGTGATCGTGACGTCGGTCAGGCCGATCAGCCCCGATGCCGCGACCCATTTCAGACGGCCGCTTGTGATCCGGGACGAGTTCAGGCGGAACGTGCGGCCGCTAAACTCGGTCGTCACTCGGCCGTGGGGGACGATTTCGCCGTTCTCGGGCATCACCATCTTGCCGGGCTTCAGCACAACCTGCACCTCGGGCGAAGGTCCGCCCACGGCCGGGTAGTCCAGCCAGAGCGTGCCGCCGGGGGCCATGCGGTCGCCCGGGGCTCCAAGGTTCAGGCCGAGGCGCTTTATCCTGGGCGGCGGCTCCACCTCTCTGGCCAGGGCGTAACCGGGCAGCGTGTCGGCTCCGACCGCCGCACCAGGCGTCGCCGCCGGCAGCGGCTGCTCCTCGACCGTGAAGTGCTCGGCCGTCCAGGTCTCGGCCCCGGGCATGTGGACCAGGGCCAGGGAGGTCTGGTTCTGGTAAG
>JAACEH010000206.1 GCA_011682595.1 Anaerolineaceae bacterium | reverse complement strand
ACTAACGAAGTTTCAGTGTGGCCAGGGCCAGGGCGGCGCACATGGCGCCGATCAGCCAGAAGCGGACCACGGTTTGCGTTTCGGTCCAGCCCTTGAGCTGGAAATGATGGTGAATCGGCGTCATCAGGAAAATTCGTTTGCCGCCGCTGAGTTTGAAGTAGCCCACCTGGAGAATGACCGAGAGGGCCTCCATGACAAAGACTCCGCCGACGACAAAGAGCAGCATTTCCTGGCGGGTGACCAGGGCCACCAGGCCGATGGCCCCGCCCAGCGGCAGGCTGCCGGTGTCGCCCATGAAGACCCGGGCCGGGTGACAGTTGAACCACAGGAAGCCCAGGGCCGCCCCGAGGATGGCCCCGCAGAAAATGGTCAGTTCGCCGGCCCCGGGAACATGGGGGAAGAGCAGGTACATCGAGTAGTCGGCCCGGCCGGCCACGTAGGTCACGGCCAGGAAGACCATGGTCACGATGGCCATGGCGCCGGAGGCCAGGCCGTCCATGCCGTCGGCCAGGTTGACGGCGTTGGAGGTTCCGGCCACAACGGCCACCGAAACGATCATGAACAGCGGCAAGGTCAGGGCCAGCGGGTGCTTCCAGAAAGGCAGGCTCAGCGGCAGGGCCTTGCCCAGTTGGTCGAACTGGACGCTGGGCGGCAACTGGATGCTCGGGCTGCCGTGCTTCCAGAGGAAGGCTCCGAGGATGACCGCCAGGCCGACCTGGAAAACCAGTTTCTCCCACGACTTCAGACCGCCTCGCGACTTGGCCACCATCTTCAGGTAATCGTCCACGAAACCCAGGGCGGCCAGCCAGACGACCGTCAGCATGCCCAGGAAGACGTAGAAGTTGCTCACGTCGTCCCACAGCAAGGTCGACAGAAGCATGGCCGCAACGATGATCAGGCCGCCCATGGTCGGGGTGCTGCCCTTGGTGGCGTAGAGTTCGTTGACGCGGTCCTGGTCGAAGTCGACGCTGCTGCCGACCCGCAGGCGGACCAGCAGGCGAATGATCCGCGGCGAGATCAACATGGTCAGCAAGAAAGCGGTGACTGCAGCCATACTGGTGCGAAAGGTCTGGTAGCGGAACACGTTGACGTAGGTCCACAGACCGTGTTCCCGCCAGAACGCTTCGAAGTTTGTCGCCAGCCAGTAGATCATCTCTAGTTTCTATCGGCTACTCAAGGGTCAGGAGCCATGTAGGGCGGCTGCTCGCAGCCGCCGATTATGAGAATAGACCGCGTGGCTGCAAGCAACCACCCTACTGTCTCGGCACACCTTGCCCTTCGGGTCAAGGTATGGCACCCGGCCACCCATCTCGCGTATTACGACTGCCCTGCCGGTACCGACCCGCCGGCGAACTTCTCGCGGACGGCCGTCACGACATGTTCCAGGGCCATGCCGCGGGACCCTTTGACCAGGACCACATCCCCCGCCGCCAACAGGGGGACGACTTCCTCGGCTGCGCTGCGAGAGTCATCGAAGTGCAGCCGCACGAGTTCCCCTCTTTCGGCGGCCGCCAGGGAAGTCGCCTTCGTCTCGACGCCCACGGTGACCAGCAGGTCGACCTCCGACTCGGCGATCGCTTCGCCCAGCCGGGCGTGAAGCGACCGGCTCTGCTCGCCCAGTTCCAGCATGTCGCCCTGGACCAGGACGCAGCGGCCCTCGGCCCCCTGAATCGAGAGCACCTCCAGCGCCGCCAGGCTGCTGGTCGGGTTCGCGTTGTAGGCGTCGTCGATGAGCGTCAGGCCGCCGGGCAGTTCCTCGCGGACCAGTCGCATCTTCGGCGGCCGGTAGCGGGCCAGGGCGGCGACAATGGTCTCCTCGGCCAGCCCCATGTGTCGAGCGACGGCCACGGCGGCCAGGGCATTGAGCACGTTGTGCCGCCCGGGGACCGGCAGTCGGACCTCGGCCCCGGAATCCAATTGGAAGACCACACCCCGGGCATCGGCTTCGACCCTGTCGGCCAGGACATCGCCGTCGGTCACGCCGAATGTGCAGACCGGGGCTTGGGCCACGTCGGCCATGGCCGCCACGTGAGGGTCGTCGCAGTTGAGCACCACCAGGCCGGCCCGGCCGACGGCCCGCACGAGTTCTTCCTTTTCCTGGGCCACGCCTTCAATGCTGCCCAGGGCCGCCAGGTGCGTCGGACCGACGCAGGTCACCACACCAACGTCGGGCCGGGCGATCTCGCACAGCCGCCGCAACTCGCCCGCGGCGCTGGTGCCCAGTTCCAGGATCAGGTAGTCGTCGTCCGGCTCGCTGCGGAAGATCGTCAGCGGCACGCCGATAAAGTTGTTGAACGAGGACTCCGGCCGCCGGCCCTTGAGCCTGGTCTCCAGAACCTGGCCCAGCATTTCCTTGGCGCTTGTCTTGCCGCAGGAACCGGTGATGGCGATGACCACACAGTCCAGCGTGCGACGGTACGACGCCGCCAGATCGCCGAGGGCCTTTGTGGTGTCGGCCACGATGATGATCGCCCCGCCGTAGTCGGTCAGTCGCGTGGCCGCGGCGCCGTCGCTTATCACCACGGCCGCAGCGCCGGCATCGGTGGCTTGCCGCAGAAACTGGTGGCCGTCGAACCGCTGGCCGACCAGGGCGAAGAAGACCTCGCCCGGGGCGATGGTGCGGCTGTCGGTCGAAACGCCGCTCAGGGCCGTCCCGGCGGCGCCGGAGGCGAGGCGGCCTGCGGTTGCGGCGACGATGTCACTGACCGTGATCTTCACGCCGGTGTTCCCTGTCCCTGGCCAAAGCCGCAAGCCCGAAGCGCTTGGCGGGCCTGTTCGCGGTCGTCGAAATGGCGGCGATCCTTGCCGATGATCTGATAGTCCTCGTGTCCTTTGCCGGCGATGACCACGGTGTCGCCCTCTTTGGCCATTTCGATAGCCCGGCCAATGGCCGCCCCGCGGTCCAGTTCGCGCACAACGGCGCCCGGCGACTTGAAGCCGGCGAAAACTTCATCGGCGATCGACCCGGGCTTCTCGCTCCGAGGGTTGTCGTTGGTCACGATCACCACCTCGGCCAGCCGCTCGGCGACGGCGGCCATCCGCGGGCGCTTGCTGCGGTCGCGGTCGCCGCCGCAACCGAAGACAACAATCAACCGGCCCTGCGTCAGCGGCGCCACCGACCAGAGCGAGTTCTCCAGGGCGTCGTCGGTGTGGGCGTAGTCGACCAGCACAGCAAACGGCTGCCCACACCTGAGCGGCTCGAGCCGCCCCGGCACCGCGTCCAGCGACTCCAGCCCCTTGACGACCTCGGCGCCCGGGACGTCCAGGGCCAGGGCCAGCCCGGCGGCGGCCAGGGCGTTGTAGACGTTGTACCGGCCGATCAGTTGCAGCCTCACCTCGTGTCGCTCGCCGCCCAGACACAGGGTGAAGCGGGCGCCGTCCATGCCGACCCGGATCTGCCTGGCCCGGATGTCCGCCCGGCCGTCGATGGCATACCAGATTGTACGTCCCCGCGTGACCGACGCAAATGATTCCGAGGCCTCGTCGTCGCGGTTCAGCACGGCCACGGACTCGGGCCCGAGCTGCTCGAACAGGCGGCTCTTGGCCTGGCGATAGCTGGGCATGTCCCGGTGGTAGTCCAGGTGCTCGGGCGTCAGGTTCGTAAAGGCGGCCGCCCGGAAGTTGACGCCCAGCGTGCGGCCCTGGTCCAGGGCGTGGCTGGAGACTTCCATCACCGCCACGTCCGCCCCCTGGCGAACCATCTCGGCCAGGTGCTCGGCCAGTTGCACCGGACCCGGCGTGGTGGTCGGGGCCGTGAGTTCTCGCGAACCCACCTGGTAGGAGATCGTGCCGATCAGCCCGGTCCGCAGGCCGGCCGCCTCGAAGATGCTTCGGGCCAGGTAGGTGGTGGTGGTCTTGCCGTTGGTGCCGGTGACGCCGCAGACGGCTATTCTTTGCGACGGCCGACCGAGCATTTCGTGGGCCAGCAGGGCCACGGCCTCGCGGCCGCTGGGCACCTGGATTGCCGGGACGCCCTGTGGTGCAGCCTCGGCCCGTTCGACAACCACGGCCGCAGCGCCGCAAGCGACCGCCTGGGCGAGGAATTGACCGTCGGCCTGGGCCCCGCTGACGGCGACAAAGAGGTCGCCGGGCCGCACCTGGCGACTGTCGCAGACCACGCGCTCGATCAGCGGATCACCGGCGGCAAGCTCCCGGTGATCGGGCAGAGCACTCAGCAGTTGCGACAATGGCTTCCGTGTCATGAACTCCTGTTTCCCCGGTTGGACATCCCGACGATATCGTCAATGCGAAGATTGGCCCCGCGAACTCGCTATGCGCCGCTGGTCGTCCGGCGGCACGTTCAGGTAGCCCAGCGACCTGGCCAGGATTTCCCTGACGGCCGGGCCGGCGACGGTGCCGCCATAATAGCCGATAGACTTCCGGGGTTCATCGATCAGGACCATGGCCACGATCCGCGGATTCTCCAGCGGCACGCCCCCGATGAAAGAGCCGACGTACAGACGGTCGGAATAGCCGGGGCCGTGGGGGTCACGTTTCTTGGCCGTTCCGGTCTTGCCGAACACACCGTAGCCCGGAATGCGGACGCGACGGCCGGTGCCATGGGGATTTCTGACGACCTCGCGCAGCACTTGGCGGCGCATGAAGCGAGAGGTTTCCTCAGTCATGATGCGGCGCACCACGATCGGGGCGGACATGTCGCGGACCACCTTGCGGTCGGGTCCGCAGGTGTAGCGGACAACCCGCGGCTTCATCAGCAGCCCGCCGTTGGCGATGGCCGAGAAGGCCGTGGCGATCTGCAGCGGCGTGACCAGGATCTCGTAGCCCATGGGAATGCTGGTGGCGCTCCACTTCGACCACTTATCGAGCGGGTAGACCAGCCCCGGCGACTCGCCCGGCAACGAGAGGCCGGTCCGCCGGCCGAAGCCGAAACGCCGGACCGCTTCGTGCAATCGTTGGTTACCCATACGCTCGCCGATGATGGCCATGCCGATGTTCGACGAGCGGATGACGATCTCCTGAAAGGTCAGCGTGCCGAAGGGGCGGTGATCGCGCAGGTGGCGTCCGCGGATGACGACCGAGCCGTTATGGCAGAAGATTTTCTCGTTGGGCCGCACCACGCCGGCCTGCAGGGCGGCCGTGGCGACAAAACACTTGAACGTGCTGCCGGGTTCGTAGGGGTCGGTCAGCAGGCGGTTCCTGAGAGCGTAGGGCGCGGCCTCGTTGTACCTGGCCGGGTCAAAGGTGGGATAGTTGGCCAGGGCGAGTATCTCGCCGCTGGCCGGGTCCATGACCAGGGCCGAACCGCCCCGGGCCTTGAACTTATCGACCGCCCTGGCCAGGGCCCGCTCGGCGAACGACTGAATCGTCAGGTCGATCGTCGTGACCAGCAGTTGCCCGTCGCGGGCCGGGCGGTAATCGTCGGGACGAATCCACACCGCCCGGCGGCGGCCGTCGACCACCACCGTACGGCTGCCCGCCGAGCCGCGAAGCACCTCGTCGAACCGGTACTCCAGCCCGGCAAGTCCCTGGTTGTCGGCCCCGACGCCGCCGACCAGGTGGGCGGCCAGCGTGCCTGCGGGATACTGCCGACGCCCTTCGGCCTGGAATCCGATGCCGCGCTCGCCGAGCGCCTCGACCGCCTCGCGGGTCGGCCGGTCGAGGCCGCGCTTCAACCGGACAAACCGCTTATGCGGATCGGCGGCGATGAGGGCTTCGATTTTCGCTACGTTCATACCCAGCAGCGGGCCGACCCGGCGGGCCACGCGAGCCCGGTTGCGGGCGTAGGAATCGTCGATTCGCTCCGCGGTGGCCAGCCCGGCCAGCGCTGCGGCGGTGCTGCGGTGGTCAACATCGCCCTGGGGCAGGCCTGCTGTGGCGGAAACGTCGGCGGCGTTGCGGCGGCGCTGCTCCTGGTGAATGATCCTGGGATCGGCGAAGGCCAGGTAGGCATCGATGGTCATGGCCAGGGGACGGCCGAAGCGGTCGACGATGGCCCCGCGAAAGGGCTCGATGCGGCGGCGGACGGTGTGCTGGCGTTCGGCTCGCCGGGAAAGTTTGTCGCCGCTGCGGACCTGGATGGCAACCAGCCATCCGGTCAGCCCCGCAAAGACCAGAGAAAAAACCACCGCCAGCAGCAGTTGTGCCCTGCGCGGGACGGATGATTGCCATTGGACCAATTCTGCGTGCCGCCGTTCGAAGAAAGGGTCGTCTGCCCCGCTGACCGGACCCGCCGTCAGAAGCCCGTCAATTCCGACGGGCCGGGCGGGTCGAGTTCCAGGGCCATTCGTTCGACTTCGTCTTCCAGTCGCACCGGATTGCGAAGCCGCGCCAATTCGAGTTCCAGTTCAAGACACTCCCGCTTCAGTTCCCTCTGGCGGCCCTGGAGTTTGCCGATGACATAGCGGCCCGCAGATGGACCAGGGCCATGCCGAGGGCCAGCAGGGCCGCGAAGAGAAAAAGTATGCGAGAGACTTTCATGGGCTTCCGGTTGTACTGAACTCCTGGTCGCAGTGTGCCGCCTGTTGCTAGTGCCGTGACGATTCAATCATGGCTACCTGCTCCAGCGACGGCAGGAGAATCTTCTGGCCTGCAGCCAGGTCCTCGGGGGTCGCCATCTGGCGGCGATTCAATTCGTAAATCTCTTTCCACCGCTCGCCGTCGCCCAGCACGCGGCGGGCAATCGCGTAGAGCGTCTCGCCCCGTTTGACATGGTAGACACCGGACGGAGGTCCAGAGGTGTTGTCCACGAACTGGGCGACTTCCTCGAGCGCCTTTTCAATGGCCGGGGCGTCGGAGCTGGCGATCACGGCCTGTTCAACTCGCGGGATGGTCAGCTTCAATCCCGGACGCAAGGCCCGGGGATCCAGGTTGCCGTTGGCCTCGCGGATGGTCCGCCACCTGCGCGACGTCCCGTAGACTTTCGTGCTGATCTCGCCCAGGGTGTCGCCCGGTTGAACGATGTAGGATCTCGCTATCGCAGCGTTGTCGACTGCAAGGAAGGCCTGCTCCCCGACCGTATCGGCGGCGGGCCGTCGCGGCGTCCGGGCAGCCGGGATAACGATCTTCATGCCGGGGCGCAGTCGTGAGGGGGCGGACAGGGAAGGATTGGCCTCGGCAATGCGTCGCCACTGGGGCCCCTTGCCGGGGCCGAGGGTCTTCTCGGCGATGCGGTACAGGCTGTCGCCGGCGACGACCGTATAGAATCGCGGCCCAGCCGGCGGCTCGTCCTGTCGGCCGGGCCCATCTTCGACGTCATCGCCCGGTCCTCGGACGTCGGCCTGGCTTTGGCCGCCCTGCTCGCCCTGGTCGCGGCGGACCACGATCAACCCGGTCTCCTCATCGCGGCTCGAATCGTCCCCTTCCACCGTTTCTTCGG
>JAACEH010000205.1 GCA_011682595.1 Anaerolineaceae bacterium | reverse complement strand
TGAGGCGTGCATTGTTGACGGCGGTTATCGTATCGATCCTGGCAGCCGGGGCCCATGCGGCCGGGGAAATCGGATTCGAGGAGGAGTTTGCCCTAGCCACCGACCGGACGGTGCCGCTGAAGCAGCTCATTCCCGGCACGGAGGATTACTACTATTATCACTGTCTGAACTTCCAGAACACCGGGCAGTTCGACGAGGTCGAGAAGATGCTGCCCCAGTGGATTAAGCGCTACAAGTACACCGCCCGGGTCGAGGAAATCCGCAACCGCCAGGCCCTGCTGCTCTATGAGAAGCAGCCGGACAAGTCGCTGGAACTCATTCGCCGGCGACTCGGCTTGCAGTTCGACCAGCAGCGTGAACGGCTGGACCGCAAGAGCAATCTGCCCACCGAACTGGACCAGAAACTGATCAGCCGCCAGACGCTGAGCAAGCGGGCCAGAGGCCGATACAAGAATCTGCGCGGCTTCGAGGACCGGGCCCTGGACTGGGTGACGGCGACGAAGCTCGACCCCATCGAGCGGCGCGATCTGCTGAGCCGCTTGAAGCGGCCGGACTATCCGAACCTGCCCCGCCTGGTGGTCGCCGACCTTAAGTACGAGCACAGCCGCGGATTCGGGGCGCTTGGGATTCACCGCCGGTTGCTGCTCGGACAACTGGAGAAATGCTTGGAGTTGAACGCCGACCTGCTGAACCAGACCAAATTCGTGCAGATCTACCTGGCCAAACTGCGGCCCGGCGACGACGTTGACTGGCGACACGACCCCAAGGAGCGACAGGCCTACCTCCAGCGGCAGTGGGACTTCGTCAAACGCCTGAGCCCGGCCCACAATTCGCTGAAGGCCGCCGTGCTCTACCATCGCCTGCTGCTCGACCGCTCGCTGGGCATCTGGGACCGCGGCCGCTTCATGGAGTACATCAAGTTGCCGCGAAACGTTTTCTACGTGCGGCCGGAATATCTGAACTCTCGCCGGCAGCGCAACTACCGCGTCAACCTGCGGGACAGTTTCCAGAAGTACACCTGGCTGCCGCCGATCGTGGCCGACGAGCCGCTGGTCCGCAGCTACCTGATGCACTTCTTCCGCGAGGCCGACTCAATCAAACCGTTCGACACCTACATCAGGGACGACTACCTGAAGCGGCTCTTTGCCGAGACGAAGATCACCGGCGGCCTGGGCGACCAGGAGCAGTGGTACTCGATGCTCACGCCGGGGCAGTACAAGGCCCTGAAGGAACGGGTCGACATCGACTTCGCCCCCACCAACAAGCAGACCTTCGGCCCCCAGGAGAAGGTCGCCCTGGACCTGGCGGTCAAAAACGTCAAGAAGCTGATCGTCAAGGTTTACGAGATTAACGCCATGAACTTCTACCGGGCCAACCTCAAGGAGGTCGACACCGACATCAACCTGGACGGCCTGGTGGCCAACCAGGAGAAAGTGTACACCTACGAGGAGGTGGCCTTGCGGCGGGTCAGGCGGCACTTCGAGTTCCCGTCGCTGAAAGAGCGCGGCGTCTACGTCGTGGAGTTCATCGGCAACGGCAAGAGCAGCCGGGCCCTGATCCGCAAGGGCCGCCTGCGACACCTGGTCCGCACCAGTACGGCCGGCCAGGTCTTCACGGTGCTCAACGAATCCAACCAGGTGCTCAAGGAGGCCACGCTGTGGGTGGCCGGGCACCAGTACCAGGCGGACGAAGAGGGCAAGATCACGGTGCCCTTCTCCAATAAGCCGGGACGCCAGGCGGTTATCCTGAGCCACGGCGATTTCGCGTCGCTCAGCCACTTCCAGCACCAGGCGGAGCGTTACTCCCTGGCCGCCGGCATCCACGTCGACCGCGAGTCGCTGTTGAAGCGTAAGACCACCCAGGTTGTGATCCGCCCGGTGCTGTACCTCAACGGCGAGCCGGTCACTCTGAGCGTCCTGGAGGACGTGTCGCTGGCCATCACCTCGACCGACCGCGAGGGCGTCAGTTCGACAAAGCGGGTGCCCGACTTCAAGCTTTTCGAGGACCGCGAGGCGCTCTACGAGTTCCGCGTGCCCGACCGCCTGGCCCGCATCAGCTTCACGCTCAAGGCCAAGGTCAAGAGCCAAAGCCGGAATAAGAAGGTCGACCTGGCGGCAAGGGCCGACTTCAGTCTCAACGGCATCGACGCGACCGCGAAGGTCGAAGACCTGCACCTGGGCCGCATCGAGGGCGGTTTCGTTCTGGACGTACTGGGTAAGACCGGCGAAGCCAGGGCCGGCCGCCCGGTCAAGCTGACGCTGAAGCACCGCGACTTCCGCGATGCTGAACACGTGTCGCTACAGAGCGACGAGCGGGGACGGATCACGCTCGGGCCGCTCAAGGATATCGAGAGCCTGACCGCCACCGGCCCCGAGGGCGCCTCGCACACCTGGAGCCTGGGCGCCCCCTGGCACAGTTACCCCGACGCCGTACACGGCCGGGCCGGCCAGACAATCGCCCTGCCCTACATGGGTAAGCCCGACAAGCCCGAGCGAGCGGAACTGTCGCTGCTGGAGATGCGCGGCTCGACGTTCCTGGCCGACCGTTTCGAGGCCCTGACGATCGCCGACGGCATGGTCCGGCTGAAGGGCCTGCCGGCGGGCGATTACGACCTGCTGCTCAAGCGCCCGGGCCGCCGCATCAGGGTCCGCCTGACCGCGGGCCGCGCGGCCGAGGGCTACGTGCTTTCCGGGCATCGGCTGCTGGAGGTCCGCAACGCCCGACCGCTGCAGATAGCGTCGGTTGAGGCCGACGACCAGGCGATCCGCATCAAGTTGACCAACAGCAGCAAGTTTGCCCGCGTACACGTGGTGGCCACCCGCTACGAGCCGGAGTATTCGCTGGCCAACCTGGCGGTCGGCCTGCCGGGGCCGGGCTACAGGACCCTGACCCGGCCCGAGTCGGTTTATCTTTCGGGCCGCAACATCGGCGACGAGTACCGCTACATTATCGACCGCAAGTACGCCACCAAGTACCCCGGCAACATGCTGACCCGGCCGGGCCTGCTGCTGAATCCCTGGGCCATTCGTAAGACCGAGACCGGCCGGCAGGAGGCCGCCAAGGGCCAAAATTTCTTTGGTGTTGGCGGAGGCGTAAGTAGCTACGGCGGCATAGCCGCCATGAAGCAACGGCCCAGGGCCAAGGCGGCTGGTTTCGCCAATCTCGATTTCCTGAGTCGCCAGGCGGCCGTGTTCTGGAACCTCGAGCCCGACGCCGAGGGGGTGGTCACCATCCCCCGGGCCAACCTGGGCGACCACCAGGAGGTTCAGGTTCTGGCGGTCGGCCCGCTGAATACGGCCTTTCGCCGGATCTCGCTGCCGGAAGTCAAGCCGGAGTTCGCCGACCTGCGACTGGCGGCCGGGCTGGACCCCAAGGGCCACTTCACCGAGCAGAAGCAGATTTCGGTGGTCGAAAAGGGCCAGACCCTGACCGTGGCCGACATCACTACGGCGCAGTTCGAGGTCTACGACTCGCTGGCCAAGGTCTATCGGCTGTATGCCACGCTGAGCAAGGACAAGACGCTGGCCGAGTTCGCCTTTATCCTCAACTGGCCGAAGATGACCGTCGAGGAGAAACAGAAGCAGTACTCCAAGTACGCCTGCCACGAACTGAGTTTTTTCATTTACAAAAAGGACCCCAAGTTTTTCAAGACCGTGGTCCAACCGTACCTGAAGAATAAGAAAGACAAGACCTTCATGGACCACTGGCTGATCGGGAGCGACCTGTCGGGGTACCTGAAGCCGTGGAACTTTGCTCAACTGAACATCGTCGAGCGGGCCTTGCTGGCCCAGCGGGTGGACGGCCAGGTGCCGGTGATGTCGCGGCACGTCAAGGAGCTGTGGGACCTCCTGCCGCCGGACATCGAACAGTTCAACTACCTGTTCAAGACGGCCCTTAAGGGCGGCAGCCTGGAGACCGGCGACGAACTGGGCCTTCTGGCGGCCAAGAAGGCGGCTCGGACGGCGACCTGGGAATATGCAGAGAACCGGAAACGTGCCGCGGAGTCGGGTGCGAGCCGGGCGGCCGGTAGGGACTCCTATCTGGCGGAGGGGCCTGAAGGAAAGAAAAAGGAGGCAAGAGCACCAGAGAAGGCGCGTCGAGCACTTCGCCGCAAGGCCGCGAAGAACGGGCGAGAAGCAGGCGTCAACAAAC
>JAACEH010000361.1 GCA_011682595.1 Anaerolineaceae bacterium | reverse complement strand
CTGTTCGACAAAATCGACGTCGTAGATGTGGATGGCCACGTTGCCGGCGTCGAAGAGCAGGCCGCCGTCGGGCCGGCGCTGCTCGGACAGGTCGCTCGGCATGTCGCTGTACTCGACGACCCGCAGCTTGCCGTTGACCAGGCAGAAGTGGCCCACCCGCTCCTGGGGCGAACGCTTCTTGACCATGCGGCTCGACATCTGGCTGCCCGTCTGGACGTGGAAGCCGACGAACTCCGGATCGACCGGCTGGACCAGGGCGTTGTCGACCTGGAAGTGCGAAATATAGGACACCCCACGGCGGGCCATATCGTCCAGCGCCCCGCTGCGCTTCAGGGCTCGGATCGCGCCGCCGTGGCCGTCCGGCGTCAGAGCCAGGCTGTGGCGGCTGGCCATCAACAGGCGGCCTTCCTGGTCAACCGCCGGCATCAGGCCCTGCTGAAAAAAGAAGACCTCCTCTGGCGGCAGGCCGAAGTAATTGTGCTCCTCGAAAAACTGTCGGCTGACGGCGTCGTTATCCCGGCTGGTCATGATGTACCACGGCACAACGGCCTCGTATCGCCGCCGGGTGGCCAGGATCTTCTCGGCAAAAAGTTGAAAGAGCGTCTTGCCCTTTATCGGCGTGATGGGAAAGCATCCCTTCGGCCCGTCATACCCCAGCCGCGTCCCCTGCCCGCCGGCCACCAGGAACGCCGCCACATGTCCCTGGCGAAGAATCCGGACCCCCTGCTCGAAGGCCGCCCGATGTTCCTCACGCTCGCCGTCGGTCTGCGGCAACCTGATGTACGGGCTCGGCTCCAGGTGCGGCAAGGGCTGTTCAGACTCGCGGCTCTTGATGTGCTGCTGAATCAGCCGGGACACTTCCTCGAAGTCCAGGGAGTCCAACTCGGTCAGCAACTGCTGCCGCTGCCGGGTGTCGAGCTGGTCCCAGAAGCGGAACACATGCTCCTCCTGTCCCTGGGCGGCGACAGTTTTCCTCAGTCGCGATTCTGATTCCAGAATATTGGCCAACTGCTCGGTCTCCTCGGCTTGCGCTTTGTGTATCGGTCTGTGGCCCGCTCAACTTCAGATCGTTCGACCTAGAGGCTCTCGACAGGCGATGTGCCCGCTTTTCTCGTGCCGGCCGCAAGGAACATGGTCGCCCGGGCCGGCCGCTTCGGCGGGGCCGATCCGTGACCATCAGTTCTGCGTCGGCTCCTCGCCGGTCTCGGCGGCCTGTTCCTTGGCGGGCTTCCTTCTTCTCCTCCTCCTCTTGGTAGTCTTGGCGGCTTCAGGCTTGTCGGCCTCGGCCTGCCCGGCCTCAGCAGCCTGGCCCTGAACCTCCGCTGGTGCAACGGTCGCGGCGGCCGTCTTCTTGC
Source organism: Anaerolineaceae bacterium (assembly GCA_011682595.1). Next base: position 1,351 of record JAACEH010000361.1, on the reverse strand, counting down.
GGCGGCGCCGCCGGCTGCTGCTCCTGCTTCTGGGTTTCGATTCGTCCTGTCCGGCGGCCGGCTCGCCGGCTGCCGCTGTCTCGGTTGCAGGTCTGCCTTCTTTCTTCGTGGCGCCGGACGATTTTCTCTGGGCCTGGGCTTTCGCATGCTGCCGGCGAGCCGCTTCCTGGGGATCGAACTTGACGGAAATGCCGCGACTGTCCTGGCAGTGGAACTCGACGGTCTCCTGGCCGACCCCCGGATCGGAAATAACCATGATCCGTTTGCCGCTCTGCTCCTCCAGGAGAACCAGTGCCCGGCGCTTACGGTTGTGAATGTGGTGGCCGACCTTGGGATGCACGGTCACCTCGACCTGCTGGACGTCTTCCTGGCTGACCGCCAGGGCCAGTCGCCGCATCACTTCCAGGCTCATCGACTCGGGCGTCTTGATCAGCCCCGATCCGCGGCAGTGCGGGCACTCCATGAAAGTCGAGCGCTCGATGCTGGGCCGCATCCTCTGCCGCGTCATCTCGATCAGTCCGAAGCGGCTGGTCTTGAGCATCTTTCGCCGGGCCCGGTCTTTCTTCAGCTCCGTCCGCAGCATGTCCTCGACCCCGCGGCGATGCTTCTCGCTTCGCATGTCGACGAAGTCCATGACGATGACTCCGCCCATGTCGCGGATCCGCAGTTGCCGGGCGATCTCCCTGGCCGCCTCGAGGTTCAGCTTGTAGGCCGCTTCTTCGGCGTTGGGAACTTGCCCGAGTTCACGTCGATGGCCACCAGTGCTTCGGTCTGGTCGATGACCAGGTAACCCCCGCAGGGCAGGGGAACCGTCCGGTCGTAGACCTTGGCGATCTCGTCTTCCAGCCCGTAGCGATGGAACAGCGGAATCTGATCTTCGTACAGCGTAACGCGGCTGGCATATCGCGGCATGGTAATCTTCAGAAAGTCGCGGGCTCGCCGGGCAACGTCGGCGTCGTCAATGTGAATGCGCTGAATATCCGTGGTGAAAATGTCGCGAATGGTGCGGACCACCAGGTCCGACTCGCGGAAAATCTCGGACGGGCACTTCGAGACCTTGATTCGCTCGGAGACCATCGTCCAGACGCGCTTCAGATAGTTCAAGTCGCGCTGCAGTTCACGTTTCGGCTGGTTGAGCCCCGCGGTCCGGGCGATCATGCCCATGTTCTTCGGACGCTCCAGACCCGACAGGGCATCGCGGAGTTTGTGCCGCTCCTCGTCGTCCTCGATCTTGCGGCTCACCCCGACGCGGTTCAACCCGGGCATCAGCACCAGGTACCGGCCGGCGATGCTCAGGTACGTACTCATGGTCGCACCCTTGGTGCCCAGGCCCTCCTTGGTGACCTGGACG
>JAACEH010000204.1 GCA_011682595.1 Anaerolineaceae bacterium | reverse complement strand
ACGCATGTTCCGTGATTCCACGACATGGGCTCTCCAAGCAGCCCATGCCACCCCGTGGCATGAAAAATCCACCTACAAACGTGACGTGCACCCCCTCCAATCTCGCCGGGGTGCACCTTGTTTTCGTGGTGCCATCGCAAAAGGTGGGGTGCCACACTTTCAAGCCGGCCACTTTCTTATGGTGCCCGCCCGCCCCGCCGCCGCCACGTTGTGCTTGCTTTCCTGGTGAGGCCGTATAGAATTGCTTCGGATTCCTTGCCCCAAGGACGATTTTGCAGTAAGTAACGCCCCTCGAGCAGGACCGAGGTAGACTTGATCAGGATGGGAGACCGACGGATGGAGCACCCGATCTTCAAACGAAGCAAATGGAACCCCATCCTCTCGCCGGACGAGATGCCTTTTGCCGCCGCGGCCGTGCTGAACCCCGGGGCCACCGAGATCGGCGGCCAGGTGGCCCTGCTGCTGCGGGTCGAGGACCGCTCCGGCCGTAGCAACATCCACGTCGCCCGCAGCGACGACGGCGAAGGCAACTGGACCATCCAGGAGGAACCGATCCTCCGCTACGGGCTGCCCCGGTTCCGCTACGAACAGTTCGGATGCGAGGACGCCCGGGTGACCTACATCGCCGACCAGAAGCAGTGGTACATCACCTACACCGCCGCCTCGGCCATGGGGCCGGCCGTGGCCCTGGCCCGAAGCGACGACCTGGTCACCGCCAAGCGAGTGGGGCTGATCTTCGCCCCGAACAACAAGGACGCGGTCCTGTTTCCCCAACAGTTCGACGGCCGCTGGGCCGTGTTGCACCGCCCCGACGCCGGCGGCATCGAGCACATCTGGTCGGCCTACTCGCCGGACCTGGTCCACTGGGGCGAGCCGCACTGCGTGCTGACCGAAGGCGGCGGCCCGGCCTGGGACGCGGTCAAGGTTGGCGCCGGCCCGCCGCCGGTGCTCACCAAGGAAGGGTGGCTGCTGGTCTACCACGGCGTGAAAGCCTACGGCGGCCACTACATCTACCGGGTCGGCGTGGCCTTGCTGGACCGGGACCGGCCGCACAAGGTCATCGCCCGCGGGTGCGGCTGGATCTTTCAGGGCGAGGCGCCCTACGAACTTACCGGCCTGACGCCCAACGTCATCTTCCCCACCGGGCTGCTGCTGCGCGGCGACGAACTGTGGATGTACTACGGCGCCGCCGATACCTGCACCTGCCTGGCCACCGCCAAACTCAAAGACGTCCTGTCCGTCCTGGAGGATTAGAGCATCTTGCACTTTTGACGCGGCGGGCGCCACGCTCCGCACATGCGTGCGTCGTGGCCGTCACAAGCCCTTTGCACCCAAGCCCCCTGCAACCGCAGGGGGACGTTGCGATGTTGGTGTCCCACGTAGACGGCCTTGGCCCCCGTCCAGCCCTTGGCGTACATGGTCTGGGAGTCTTCGCTGAGCTTCAGGTTCGGGTACTTCGCGTACGGATTCTGCATGTCCGGATCGTCGAGCATGAGGCCCGCCAGGACGATCAGCAACTTCCGCCCGTTGCCATGACCGCCGTGGGCCATGGCGATCGGCAACTTCGCGGCGAGTTTCTTGTCGAACCGCCCGCGCGAAAGCCGTCGCCCGCCGAGCAGGCCAACCGGGGGAAGGTCAATCCTCGGGAATTTGAGGCGGTTTGCCGGCGGCGCCGGGCAGGCGTTTTTCGATCAGTCGCAGGACGAAGAGGATGAACAAGACCGCGACTGCGGCCATGACGGCCAGGGCGTAGGCCCCCAGGCCCGCGGCCAGGCCCACCCCGGCGGCGGCCCAGATGGTGGCGGCAGTGGTCAGTCCCTCGACGCGGAACTGTTCCTTGATGATCGTCCCGGCCCCCAGGAAGCCGATGCCGGCAATTACGCCCTGGACGATTCGCGAGGCCGCGTCGCTGCCGCCGGTGAACACCGCTACCGCCAACAGGCCGAACAGGCACGAGCCCGTGCCCACCATGGCCACCGTCCGCACGCCGGCCGGCTTGTCGTGCCGCTCGCGTTCGATGCCGATGGTCGCCGACAGAACCAGGGCCAGCAGAAGCCGCCCGGCGAGAATCATGTAGGATTGGATATCATCAAATGTCCCGAGAGACCCGTTGTACGGCCACAACAGGACGACGATGACAACAATCAGTCCCGCTAATGTGAGAATGATCCTGCGTGCAGCCAGCCCGGAACTTGTTCTCTGGTTGGTCATGAGGCTTCTCCCGTCGAGTCAGCGGTCGAGAAGAGCGTCGATGCCGACCAGGCGGTCTTCGCGGGCCGAGATGATGCTGGCCTCGACCACCGCCAGGGCATAGAGGCCGACCATTCCGTCGGTCTCAACCGCGGCCCCGCTGGTGATCGCATCACCGAAGGCGCGGAATTCGTTCGCGTATGAGGTTTCATCGGCAATTTCGCGGCTCTCGATCACGTTGTCTTTCGAGTCGAGAAGAACGACATGCCGATGGCGCCGCGTCACCTCGATAACCCCCTCGGTACCCATGATGGTCAGTTCGTTGATGGCCGGCTGCACGACGTAGTGGCTGGCCAGCGTCGCGGTCAGTGGCTCGTCGTAGGCTATGATCGATACGGTGCAATCGTCGTTCCTCCGGAGCACCGCCCGGCGATGGAATGCGGCGACCCGCCGCGGCCTGCCCAGCAGCATGTTCATCACGTCGATGAGGTGGATGCCCAACTGCATCAGCGGCAGGCCCGGGCAGCGATCGGGGTCGGCCCGCCAGACCTCTTCGCCCATCGAGAGCCCCGTGTCGCCGCTGAACTGTCCGGCGCAGCCGACGAGTTGTCCGACGCGGCCCTCGTTGACCCATTGCTGGGCCAGCCGGATTCCGGCCCGCCGCCGCGTGTTGTGGCCGACCATCAGAATCCGCCCGGCCCGTTCGGCGGCAGCGACCATGGCCAGGGCGTCGGCCGTGGTGTTGGCGATCGGCTTTTCGACGAAGACGTGTTTGCCCGCGGCCAGGGCCGCCTCGGTCTGCTCGCGATGCAGGTGGTTCGGCGTGATGAGCAGGACGGCCTCGACGCCGTCGCTTTCGAGGGCCTCGCCGAAGGAGTCGCACGGCCGGGCGCCGAACCGTTCGGCCGCCTGGCCCGCGGCCCGGGCGTCGACGTCGTAGCAGACGACGGGCTGGAGCAGGCCTCCGGCTTCGATGGCCGGCTGGACGCACCTGCGGCTGAATCCTCCACAGCCGATCAATGCGATGCGAACTTTCTCTGTCATGGCTGGAACCTTAAATTGCAGGGGCGGACCTTGGGTGGGCCCTTGGTCCGCCCCTGCTCGGCCACTGATGGTAGTGGTGATCAATACGGATCGTTCTTGGGCTCCCACAGCCTTCTCAAGACGTGGGCCACCAGCTTGGGCTGGCGGTTTCGGGCGAACACGCCCTTGCGGTTGAGTATCACCCGCGTGCTTTCCTGCGAGCACTTGAAGTCGGCGAAGACCCAGATCTGCTCGCCAATGATGTAGGGCTGCTTCCTGAACCACTTGATGGTTCTCTCAACGAGTTCGGCATGATACTCCTCGCTCCAGACGACGCTGGGCACCCAGGTCAGGCCCGGATAGGAGGCGGCACCGAATTCGCCGATCAGGATGGGCTTCTTGAATTTCCGCCAGTAGCCCCCGCACTGATCCTCGAGTTTGTCTTCCAAGAGCTCCATGCGGCCGGTCACCGAGTACCAGCAGGCGTAGATGTTGAAGATGATCAGGTCGAAGAGCTGGGATATCTTGTCGTCGCGGGGATGGAGGGTGAGGGCCTTGGAAATGGGCCGCGTGTCGTCGAGCTTCCTGAGTTCCTTGACTATGGCCTTGAAGTAGGCCAGGGAGCCGGGCTCGCCCTTTTCGTTCTCGTCGCCGACGCTCCACATGATGACCGAGGGATGGTTCTTGTCGCGGTCGTACATCTCGCGAACGGCCTGGATGTGGTTCTTGAGGGTCTTGGTGGTGGCCGCCCGCAGCGAAACCGTCACCGCCTGGGATTCGGTGCAGACCAGGAACCCGGTGCGGTCGGCCATCTGGATCTGCTCGTCGGAATAGGGATAGTGGGAAGTCCGGAAGCTGTTGGCGTGCATCCACTTCATGAGGTTGAAGTCCCGCACCAGGAAGGGCAGGTTCAGGCCCTTGCCGATGATGGCGATGTCCTCGTGGCGGCCGAAGCCCTTGAAGTAAACCGGCTTGCCGTTCAG
>JAACEH010000203.1 GCA_011682595.1 Anaerolineaceae bacterium | reverse complement strand
TCCAGAAACAGCCGCATCGCGTGAGGAAGTACTTCGAGGCGAAAACGATAGCCTATGCAGCATAATTTATGGCCGGGTTAGTAGTACTACAGTCTGAACGGCATACCTATGCCATGAGGTCCGTCCTCTGCAATCCTTTATCCAGCAAGGACCCCTCGATGACCAGGCGCAGATAGGGAGGAGGAGTCCGACGACCGCCTTCCCAGCGGATTGATGGTGAAGTCGTCTTCAATCGCCTTCTACAGGCACTTTCGGAGTTTATCTGCTGTGTACAGGGCCAGGATAATCGATGGTGAACTACGCCTTCGGCCCCTTGCCTTTGCCCCGTCGGCCACCGCGGCGCCGCCGCGGGCCTTGGCGGCTCGACCGCGGCTTGCTTCGGCTGCCGGCGGGGCCGGTCAGTGAGTCCATGGCCCGAAGCGACCCCTTGGTGCCCAGTGGCGAGGGCTCCAGGGCGGGCAACTTGTCGCCGACCAGTCGCTTCACGGCGGCCAGTGCCCGACGGTCGTCGCTGGTGACGAAGCTGATGGCCAGGCCCGCGGCTTCCACTCGGGCGGTGCGGCCGATGCGGTGAACGTAGTCCTCGGCCTGCAGGGGGAAGTCGTAGTTGATGACGTGACCGATGTTGGCGACGTCGATGCCCCGGGCGGCGATGTCGGTGGCGATCAGGATGCGATAGCGACCTTCGCGAAAGCCCTCCATGGCCTCGTCGCGGTCGGCCTGCTCGCGGCCGCCGTGAATGTGGACCGCGTCCAGCCTGGCCCGCAGCACTTCGCGGATCAGCCGGTCGACACCTCGCTTGGTGCGCACGAAGACCAGCACGCGGCTGTCACCGTTGGATCGCAGCAGTTTGATCAACAGCGGCGTCCGCTCCTTCTCGGTCACGGCGTAGAGTTGCTGCTCGGCCCGCTGGGGCGGGGCGCCGCGCTGGCCCACCTGGATGCGGAGCGGGTCGCGCATGCTCTCGCGGACGACCTTCTCGACCGCGCGGTCCATCGTGGCGGTGAACATCATCGTTTGCCGCTCCAGCGGCAGACGCCGCACGATGTAACGGATCTGCGGAATGAAACCCATGTCGTGCATGCGGTCGGCTTCATCGACCACGAGGATTTCGATCTCCTCGAGGTTGACCGTGGCGTACTCGATGTGGGCCAGCAGTCGGCCGGGTGTGGCCACCAGAACGCTCGGCCAGGAGCGCAGCGTCTTGAAGTCGATGTCCATGGGCACACCGCCGACGATGGTGGCGGCGCGGACGCCGCTGGATTTGCCGAGTTGCTCGAAGACACCGGTAATCTGTACCGCCAGCTCGCGCGTGGGAGCCAGCACGAGGGCCCCCAGTTCCATCTTCTGCGACAGCTTCTGGATGATCGGCAGGGCGAAGGCGGCCGTCTTGCCCGTGCCGGTCTGGGCCAGGCCGATGATGTCGCGGCCCTCCAGGGCCGGTGGAATGGTCTCCGCCTGGATGGGCGTCGGCCGCCTAAACTCCGCGGCGGCCAGGTCATCGTGGATCGCCTCGTCAAAGGGAAACTGGCTGAACAGACCGTCACGTCGATCGTCACTGCTGGTCAAAACGGACCTCTCAAGAACCCACGGACAGTAGAAAGCTCGGCTCCGGGCGGGGCGGCCTCAGGCGTTTCTTCCGGATGCCTGAGGGCACGCTGCGTGGGTTGCGCCGCGCCGGGCTGGGGGGCCTGCGGAGCGCAACACGCTTGCACCATCCGCGACCCGTGCGCCCGACTCTCTGCGGACGCCATTAAGCGGTCAAGTTGCCTGCCGGGTTCTTCGGTCACTCACCGCCGGCAACTTGCCTCTGATTACTACCCATGATACCTCTTGCGACGAGCAAATGCAACCCTGTGGCCGAAGTAGTGCAGCAACGATCGCATCAGGAACGCCAGCAGCCCATCCTGTACGGTCAGGTCTCCCCGCCCGGTTTCGAGAGTCATCGTCCGCGTTCGCGGTGGCTGCGCCGTCCGGAACTCCCGGGCGGGGTCGCGGTCAGCCGGCTGGGTTTCCGCTTGCTGCGCCAGAAGTTGTTCTTCTTCTGCTCGGGCGAACCCGACTGGCGCGAGGCCGGCGGCGTCTTCACGTTCCGCGCCGCGGCAGCCGACCGCTTTCGGCGCGAACCGGCCCGTTTCTGGGGCTGCGTTCCCTGGGGAGCCGCTTGCGGCAACGTGATACCCGCGGGCAGCACGGGGATGTCCCTGCCCAGCAAGCGCTCGATGCCTCGCAAGTCGCTGCGCTGGTTGTCTGAGCAGAGCGAAATGGCTTCGCCCGAAGCGCCGGCCCGACCCGTGCGGCCGATTCGGTGCACATAGGTTTCCGGATCGCGTGGCATATCGTAGTTGATGACGTGCGAGATGTCGTCGACGTCCAGCCCGCGGGCGGCAATGTCGCTGGCGGCCAGGACGCGCGTCCTGCCGGACTTGAAGTTAAGCAGGGCTCGCATACGAGCGTTCTGCGACTTGTTCGAGTGGATGGCTTCGGCGGCGATGCGTCTGCGGTTCAGCCGGCGAGCCACCCGGTCGGCGCCGCGCTTGGTCCGCGTGAAGACGAGGGCCCGCGTTACGGCTGCGTTGCCGAGCAGATGCTCCAGCAGTGTCGCCTTCTGGTGGGACTCGACGAAGTAGACCGACTGCTGCACCGTGCTGGCGGCCGGCGATTCCGGGGTCACCCGTATCTTGACCGGCCTGCTCAGCAACGAGTCGGCCAGGGTCTGGATCTCCCGCGGCATGGTGGCCGAGAAGAGCAGCGTCTGCCGACGGGCGGGCGCCTGGGCGATCACGCGGCGGATGTCGTGGATGAAGCCCATGTCCAGCATGCGATCGGCCTCGTCGAGGACCAGTATCTCCACCTGGGCGAGGCTCAGCAGGCGCTGGTTGAGAAGGTCCAGCAGGCGTCCCGGCGTGGCCACGAGAATGTCCACCCCGCGGCGCAGGGCCCGGTCCTGCGGCCCCTGCTTCACGCCGCCGAAGATCACCGTGTGGCGCAACCCGGCATGGCGGCCGTAGACCTGGAAACTCTCACCGATCTGGGCCGCCAGCTCGCGCGTGGGGGCCATGATCAAGGCCCGGATCGGCCGCTGACGTCTCCGGTCGGCGGCGGCCCGGCGATGGAGATGCTGGAGGATCGGCAGCGCGAAGGCCGCCGTCTTGCCGGTCCCCGTCTGGGCGCAACCCAACAGGTCCTTGCCCCCCAGGATCGGAGGGATCGCTTGTTCCTGAATTGTGGTGGGGGTAGTGTAACCTTCCGAGCGGACAGCTTGCAGCAGTGGCTCAATGAGCCCCAGATTGTTGAATGGCATCAGGCGGAATCTGCTTTCGTAATACATTTGCGACTACTCTAGAGGCGCGAACCGACGCCGCACCAATCAGTACGATACTAAGAAACATGACCAATAGCAAGAGACTTCCGTGCGCTTGTCGGCGCTATGGCGGCGGCTATGGCTTGTTTTGAGCGTCAGTCGAAGATATGATGGACGAGGACCGGCTTGCGGCCGTCACAGGCCAAGGTCATCCGGAGCCCTCCGGATAGGCAGGAAAACCGCACGGTAGCAGGCTTCACACCCCGAGGAACCCGAACATGATTGCGACCAGCACATTCGAACAGGACAAGCCCCATTTGTGGGGCAAGTTCCAGGCTCCTGTCTTCGACCCAGCAACACCTATGAGGTCCTCCACCGGGTCTATCTCTTTTTCATGTTCAGCGAGTACATCGACAAGGCGGTGGACATGATCCGCCGCGGCAGGAACAGCATCGTCTTCCTCTGCGAGCCTTCGATCAAACGGGCTATGATGGGCTATGGCGCTACGGAGGAGGAGGCCCGCACCTGCGACATCACCGGCTGTTACGAGTTCGTGCCGCGGGCCCGTGGCAACACGACCATCGTCGCCTAAGAGCCTCCTTCTTTGCGCGGGACCAACGCTTGATCTGTCGTTCGCGTTGGACCGCCTCAGATTCGGTTCCGTAGGATTCGCTGTAGACAAGTGTGACAAGGCGGCGTTTGGCAGTCCAGGTGGAACCATGGCCGAGGTTGTGCCATGCGACTCACAGGGCAGGCCCCGCCGGAGTTGCCGTTGCAGAGCTTCGAGTCGGGCCTGCCATGAGCGAACAGGGCAGGACGCGCCAGCGCCCTGCCCTGTGAGTCGAATGGTGGAGGCATGGGGACTTGAACCCCAGACCTTCTGGCTGCCAGCCAGACGCTCTCCCAACTGAGCTATGCCCCC
>JAACEH010000202.1 GCA_011682595.1 Anaerolineaceae bacterium | reverse complement strand
GTCGGCCAGCTATATGCCTTCGAGGACAAGGGCGGACGGCCGGTAGCGATTCGTCCCGAGTTCACCCAGTCGCTGGCCCGCATGGTTGTGGCCCGCCAGGCCTCGTTGCCCAAGCCCATCAAGTGGTTCAACATCTCACGCTGCTGCCGCTACGAGCGAGCCCAGAAAGGCCGACTCCGCGAATTCTTTCAGTGGAACTGCGACATCCTCGGGGCCGAGGGCGCCGTCGCCGACGCCGAGTGCATCCTTGTGGCCATCGAGGCGCTGAGGGAACTCGGCCTGACCGCCCAACAGGTCGAGGTCCGATTGTCCAGCCGCAAACTCATGGCGGCAATGCTCACCTCGCTGGGCGTCGGCGAGCAGGTGATCCCCAAGGTCTACCTGGCCCTGGACAAACGGGGCAAGGCGCCGCCGGAGGTGGTCGATCGTCTGCTGGACGATCTGGACATCAGGCCCGAGCAGCGCAAGGGCATCGAGGCCATCTTCGCCACGACGAAGCTCGATGATCTCCCTGCCATTTTCAAGGGCGAGGCGGCGGTCGTCCAGCCCTTGGACGAGTTGCGCGACATCATGCGACTGGTCGATGCGGCCGGTGCGGGCGCCTTTCTGCGCTTCGACATCGGCATCGTCCGCGGGTTGGCCTACTACACCGGTCCCGTGTGGGAGGTTTTCGACCGCAGCGGCAAACTCCGTTCGCTGTTCGGCGGCGGGCGATACGACAACCTGATCTCCGCCTCGGGCGGCAAGGCCATGCCGGCCTGCGGGTTCGGGGCAGGGGACGTGACCATGAGCCTGTTGCTCGACTCTCTCGGCCTTTGGCCCGAGGGCGACGCGCGAACCGAGTTCTATGTTGTCTGCGCCTCGGCGGATCAGATGCCGCAGGTTGTGGCCGTGGCCGGGCAACTGCGCCAGGCGGGCCGTTCGGCCGAGTACGGCCTGAGCCCGGCCGGACTGAACCGCCAGATGAAGACCGCGGCCTCCAGTGGGGCCGCCTGGGCGGTTATCGTCGGCGCCGAGGGCTGCCCGGCCGGCCGTGTCCGACTTCGCGACATGACCAGCGGCCAGGAGCGCGACGTTGCCGTCGGCGAACTTGTCGGCCTGTAGAAGCGTCTCCGCTGCCGGCGAGCCGGCGGGCCGGCGGAGCGGACGCCTGGGGTGGATTATGATTGCAGGCAACGCGGCCTCCGCTACTATTTATAGCTATGAAACGAAGCATTCATTACGAGGCGGCCTTCGAGTCGTTCCTGAGAGGGCGGGGGATACCATACGTTGCGGTCGATGAGGCCAAGCGGGCCCTGTTTGCCGGTGTGGCCCTGAAGAGCTTCGATTTCGTCGTCTACTCCGAAAGTGGCATTAACCTGCTGGTCGATGTCAAGGGCCGCAAGTTCCCCTACGATTCAGGGCCTCAGAAACGCTTCTGGGAAAACTGGGTCGAGCGGGACGACATGCAGAACCTGGCCACCTGGCAGGACGTCTTCGGTCGCGGATTCCAGGGCATGTACGTTTTTGCCTACTGTCTGGGCGGCCCGCAATACGCCGAGCAGTTCGCCGACCTGCACGAATATCGCCAGCGGCTTTACGCCTTCATTGCGGTGCCCTCGGATCTTTACGCCCAACACAGTCGCCTTCGCAGCCCCGCCTGGCAGACCGTGAGCATGCCGACCGGGCTGTTCCGCGAACTGCTGGCCCCGGTGTCCGCCTACCTCTGATCTCCCGCGGGTTGGCCGGCGGCGCTGCCCGCCCCCGGGGAATTGGCGGCAACTTTCCCTGGAATCAGCTGTTGGAACTCTCAAGGGCGGTCATAGGGGTGCACGTCACGTTTGTAGGTGGATTTTTCATGCCACGGGGTGGCATGGGCTGCTTGGAGAACCACGGAACATGCGTCGCCAGCGACGCATGCCACCCCCGTCGGGCCTGTTGACCAGATCTACTTGACTTTACCTACAATCTTGACGTGCACCCCGGTCATAGCGCCGGTGGGGAAAAGACTTTACAAGACCGGGCGGTCGTTTAGAATACGGGAACTTGGCGCCCGTTTTTCTGGAGGGCCTTGGACAATGAGGCTGATGACCCGGCTGCTGGCGGCCATTATGGCAATGGCCATTGCTCTCCCGGATGCCCGGGCGGCGACCAATAAGGAGGTCGCCGAAGCGATCCGCTCTGCGCCGGCCGGGGCCTACGTACTTGGCTACCTGGTGGTGATCCTGGCCTCGATCCTGCTGGCCCTGGGCCTTCTGAAACGGCGCAACCGCTGAGAAGCCTGAGCCAGCCGGCAGGAATGAATGAACAAATGGCTCGTCTCGAGAGTCAATAAAGTCGGGGCGAATCCGAGGTAACAGAAAGGAGCCTGAACAATGGGAAAGACATTCGCGATTTTCTTCCTGATCTTCACCGCGCTGATCATGGCGGGCGTGGTGGTCCAGCTCGGAGGCGAGCGCGTGGCGCAGGCCCAGAGCGGCCGCTTCGCCGACTTCGCCATGGTCCCGGCCTCCACGGCTGAGGACTACGACGCCATATGCATCATCGATACGGTGACGCAGCGAATGTTGTTCTTCCAGTACGACCTGAATCAGAAGAAGCTCGTTGTTCTCAAGGACAGCCACGCTAATCTGAAGAAGGATTTCGGACGCCTGTAGCGAATCGGCCGATCTGGAGCACAACGTCAGTCGTTACCAGTATCAAGTGAGACAGCTCCCGAGGGAGAGAACAAATGAAGATCAAGGATTTCATTCTGGCAAGTGTGGTTGCCCTGAACGTCGTTCTGTGTGTCCTGGCCCTGGGGCTATGGGTTGCCCGGTCGCCGGCCGATCGCACCCCCACCGACATGAGCGGCATTCTGACCAACACCGCCTATGCCGGCAGTGCGACCGATGCAGCCGGCTACTTCCGGGTCTGCACCGTGCAGGTCTCCAGCAGCCGGGCCGGGGTAGCCGTCATCGACACCGGCAGCAATCGTCTGAACTTCTACCTGTCCGAGCCGGGCAGGAAGGAGTTCCGCAAGGTTGGCGACACCATCGACCTGGCCCGGGCCTTCCAGCACCCGAAACGCTGAGCCGGCCGGTCCGGCCACAATAACATTCGATTGTCTCCGCGCACCGGCAGGGCCCTGAAGGGACAGGGCTCTGCCGAGCGCTTATCCGGAGCAGGAGCAGACAGTGTCGTCCGAAAACGTCCGCCGGCGTATAGCCGACCTGGCCGCCGCTCCCCTGGACGGGTGGGGTGTTGGCCGCAATGAAGCCCTCGAGGTGCTGGCCCTGGCCCGGGACTACCTGTGGGATGTGCTCAGCTGGGCCAACCGGATTCGCCGGACCCATCGCGGCAACAAGGTGCACCTCTGCGGCATCGTGGCCGCCAAGGTCGGGCGATGCCCCGAAGACTGCCGCTGGTGCAGCCAGTCGGCCCGCCATTCGGCCAACATACATCCGCACGATCTGCTGAGCGACCGGGAGTTGCTGAGCAGCGCTCGCCGGGCCGGCCAAAGCGGGGCCGGTTGCTTCGGACTTGTCACCAGCGGCGCGGCGCCGACGGCCGATGAGCTGGACCGTCTGTGCGGGGTGATCGGCAAGCTTCGTGACGACGGACAGGTGTCGCCGTGCGCCAGCCTGGGTATGTTGGACGAGACGGGCGCCCGGAAACTGGCCGAGGCCGGATGCCGGCGCTACAATCATAACCTGGAGACCTCTCGGGCCTACTTCCCCCAGGTGGTGACGACGCACTCCTGGGATCAGCGTCTGGCGACCGCCCGGGCGGTCAAGGCGGCCGGGATGGAGCTGTGTTGCGGCGGGCTGTTCGGCATAGGCGAGAGCGACCGGGACCGCGTCGACCTGGCCATTGCCATTGGCGAGTTGGACGCCGACTCGGTGCCGGTCAACTTCCTGAAGCCCATTGCCGGGACGCCGCTGGAGAACGCCCCGCCCCTGTCGCCCGAAGAGTGTCTGGCCATTCTGGCCATGATGCGGTTTGTCCTGCCGACCAAGTGCATCAAGGCGGCCGGGGGACGCGAGGAGAACCTGCGGGGAATGCAGCCCTGGATGTTCTTCGCCGGGGCGGACGGCATTCTGATCGGCGACTACCTGACCACCGGCGGCCGCCCGGCGACCGAGGACCTGGAGATGATTGCCGCTCTTGGTATGCAGCCGGCTTCGCCTTGGCAGGTCACGGACACCGTTTCCTGAAGTCCGGGGAAAAGGGTAATTCACGGGAACCGTCATGTCATCTGAGGTCGCCATTGTCGCAGTGGGATCGCTTCTGCCGCAGGGCGAGTCGGCGAGCGGGCTGGACGCCGTTCTTGCCGGCCAGTCGGCCGCGGCGCCGTGGGCCGACGATCCGCGCTACGTTGTGGGGGCGATTTCCGAGGACAGGGTTGCGGTGGTGCCGGGAGAAGACCGGGCTGTGACGCTGGCCCTGCGTGCCGCCGAGCAGGCCATGAGCGGCGGCGGGTGGGAGAGCGCAGCCGATGACCCGATGCAGCGGCTGGCCCGCGAGGTGGCCCGCGAGCGGTTCGGATGTGTTTTCACGATCTCCAAGGGGGGGTTAGATCTTCTTGACCGGCGGTTGCGGCTCGGTCAGGGGCCTCGACCCGGCGAAGCGGCGATGCCGATGAGCGTCGACCCGGCGGCGGCCACGCGGCGGATCGCACAGCGGTTCGATCTTTGCGGCCCCTCGCTGACCATGGCCAGCGCGTGCGCCTCCGGCGGCCACGCACTGGCTCGCTCGCGGCGGCTGATTCTGGAGGGCAGGGCGGACGCTGTTCTGTGCGGGGCGGCCGACGCTTCGCTGCAGCCCCTGGTGCTGGCCTCCTACGAGCGGCTGGGATTGTTGGGCCAGTTGGCCCGTTGCGGCGGCGACCCGGCGAAACTGTGCCGCCCCTTTGCGGCTGATCGCGACGGCTTCTTCGTCGGCGAAGGAGCGGCTGCATTCGTCCTGACCTCACTCGAAATTGCCGAGCGACTCGGCCTCAGGGTCCTGGCCCGGCTGGCCTCCTCAGCCAGTGGCGCCACGGCGGCAGGACTGATGACCATGCCGACCGACGGCGAGGCACTGGCCCGGGTTGGCGCGGCCGCTCTTCACAGGGCGGGCATCGAACCGGGGCAGGTTGACCTGGTGAGCCTGCACGGCACAGCGACCATCGACGGCGACCTGAACGAAGTGCGGGCCCTGGAGCGGATCTTCGGCGCTCGAGCAGCCGAGGTTCCCGTGATGGCCACCAAGGGTCTGCACGGCCACCTGCTGGGGGCCGCCTGTGCCGCAGAGTCGGCCCTGTTGGTGCGATCCATGGCCACGGGCCAATTGCCGCCGACCTTCACCGGCCTGAGAGCAGGTCCCGACGGCCGCATCGAGTTCACGACCTCGGCCCCGCGCCGCACCACCGCACGCATCTCACTAAAACTCTCCGCCGGCTTCGGCGGCCACATCTGCGCCCTTGTCTTTCGCAGCGAGTAATGTGCAGCCCGGCAGGTGGGGTCAGCAGCAACGATTTGCGGCGCATAATGAAGGGAGGTTTACCCTGAGGAGGTTCTGAAGAAGCCTGTCGAATGGAAATTGCGACATGTAGGGACACGGCCGTGTCCGTGCCGTATAGCATAAACATGGCCACGCAAGCGTGGACCATGCCACCCGCCACCCGCCAAGGGGAAGCCCGTTAAAACGGGCTTAAGATAGGGAAAGGAACAACAGTAATCCACTGTCGCGGCATACCAGGGCTAAAAGCCCTGGTATGCAGGCCTCGCCTGCGGCGAGGAACCAAGCCCGCTGAAGCGGGCTCACCGAAAACGGCTTCCGGCAGGTGATAACCCGTCACAAAAAAACCGGCCGCACTCGGGGAAGTTTTTGATCGGGCCTGTTGACAGGGCGGGGCAGGATGTTGTATAATCAGGGGTTGATCGGAGGCGCTACCATAGAAGCGTCCGCTTGAGAGGTAACCTCCAGGTGAGCAACTCTACCGGGGGTTGTTAAAAAAGTAAAAAACTGGCTTGTTAATGCCAATTTGGGTGTTGACACGAAAGCGAGGCCTGTTATCATACGGGTCTCGGCTATGGGGCCGGTTTGGCCCATAGCCTCGTTCTTTGACAATTAGGCAGCAGTGTGTGAGTGCAAGAGTGTGGCCAAGCCG
>JAACEH010000201.1 GCA_011682595.1 Anaerolineaceae bacterium | reverse complement strand
GACGGCCCCGACAAACAACAGGACGATGACGCGGTCGGTGAAAATCATTCTAGGTCTGCTCCGTTGGCCTACCTGGGTATCTCAACCTCGGCCAGCACCTGCTCGACGATGTCGTCGGTCGAAATGCCCTCGATCTCGGCCTCGGGTTTTGGAATCAACCGGTGTCGCAAAACGGGCATGGCCATCCGCTTGACGTCGTCGGGTGTGACGAAGTCGCGGCCGCCCAGGGCAGCCACCACCTTGGCCGCCTGAAGAAAGGCCAGCGAGGCCCGGGGACTTGCCCCCAGCGTCAGATGGTGGTGCGTTCGCGTGCCGCCGACCACGCGGACGATGTAATCGTACAGCCCGTCGTCGACGCGGATTTCTTTGAGGTCGTTTCGCGCGGCCAGCAACTCCTCGACGGTAATCACCTTGTTGATCCCCGCCGACTCGATGTCCGCCGGGTCCAGCCCGGCGTTGTGCTTTTTGAGCACGTCGATTTCCTGGTCGCCCGAAGGGTAGTCGATCCGCGTCTTCAGAAGGAAGCGATCGATCTGGGCCTCGGGCAACGGGTAGGTGCCCTCGTACTCGATGGGGTTCTGCGTCGCCAGGACGAAGAAGAAAAAGCCCAGGGGGTGCCGCTCGCCGTCGATGGTGACCTGCCGTTCTTCCATGGCCTCCAGCAGGGCGGCCTGGGTCTTGGGCGGCGTGCGATTGATCTCGTCGGCCAGCAGGACCTGCGTAAAGACCGGCCCCTTGACCAGGTTGAACCGGTTCTCGGCCATGTCGAAGATGTTGGCCCCGGTGACGTCGCCCGGCATGAGGTCGGGGGTGAACTGTATGCGCGTGAAGCGGGCGTCGATCGTGTAGGCCAGCGACTTGGCCAGCAGGGTTTTGGCCAGTCCGGGCACGCCTTCGATGACCACGTGTCCGCCGGCAAACAGGGCCACCAGGACTTCCTCGATGCACCGGCTCTGGCCGACGATGGTCTTGGCCAACTCGGCCTTAAGGCGGTCGGCCAACTCAACAAAGTTCGTCATGACTACAGGACCTCCTTCTTCAGTTGGGCCAGGTTTCGTGCCACCGACAACAACCGCCGCGGCGACAGGGCCGGAGTTTCGGCGGCCCGAATCGCCTCTTGCAGACAGTTGAGAATACTCTCGCGGCTGCGTCGCGACCGGCGGGCCAGGGCGGTGGCCAACTGGTCGACCCCGGCCGCACGCGACAGGTGCAGGTCGCGAGTCACCTGCTCGTGGAAATCATCCCAGAGCCGCCTGGCCGCATGGGAGCCGGCTTTGCCGCGGCGATAGAGTTCCGCCAGGGCGTCGACGAATTCGAGGCAACTGCGCCGCGACGGCCGGGCCAGCACCTTCAGCGGTCCGAAGCGCCGGCTGTGGCTGACCAGAAACAGTGTCACCAGCAGAAACATCTGGACCCCCAGGGCCAGCAGCACCCGCCGGGAAAACGGCGTGGTCAGCGGTTCGCGGTCATAGTAACCGTGATGGTACTCGTCGAACAAGACATATCCGCTGCCGCGGTCGACCTGCTCGATCAGGTTCAGCAACAGGGCCAGGTTGTCCGCCCGGTTGATCAGCTTGTTGGAGAAGATGCTGCCGGAAACGCCGACGTAGACCTGACCGCGCTTGACCCTCCACTGGCGCATGTGGACGGCCCCGTCGGGCTCTTCCAGCAGCGGCATACCGCGAGCCTCGACCGGCAGAGCGCGCGGCGCGTAGGTGGCCACCTCCCGCACACCCAGGATGACCGGTGACGCCACCGCCGGGCGGATTCTCTTCTGCGAGGAGACCAGGCCCCCGACCAGCCACAGCGGCCGGCCCTTTGCAGCCGACCCCTCTAACTCGCCCTGAACTCCCAGGGCGAGATCAAGGTTCTCGCTCGCGTTCGCCCGGCGGTCGATGCCGCGGTCCCGGCCCATCAGGTAGACCAGCGTGTTGCCGCGGGAAACCCACTCGACCAGAGCCCGGACCTCCTCCCGCGACGGGCCGACCCGCAGCGGCCCGACAACCAGCAACACATGGCCGCGGCCGTCAAGATCGGTCCATGGCCGCTCCAGGCGCATCGGCTGCGGATCGCCCAGGCGAGCCAGCAAGCGGTAGATGGCCAGCAGGCCGCCGGGGGTGTGGCTGTAACTGCTCGGAAAGGTGCCCGCGCCGCCGGCCTGGTCCTGCTCGTGGAACAGTACGGCCACCAGGGCCATCACGGCCACGATCAGGAGGATGAAGATGGCCACCTTAAGACGCTTCGTTTCGCACCTCCTCGACCAGCCGACGGGCCAGGCTGTCGAACCGCCGGGCCTCGGCTTCGTTGAGCGGCTCGTGGCCGTACCACTTGCGGTCGTAGAAACGATTCATTTCCGCCAGACGCCGGGCCGACTCGACGGCCTGTTGCTCAAGAAGTTGGCCGTGGTACTCCCAGTTGGTCCGCGTGCGATCGACCATCACCAGGTGCCGGCGCTCCAGAGCCGACAGAACCATCAGGTACCCGTGGTGAATGGCCCGGCGAAAGTTGCCGAGGTCGAGCGCCCGGCGGGCCGCCCGGGCATGAGTGTCCGGCGAACTGAGACGGACCGCCGGCTCCAGACGACGGCTGCGAGCAGGTTGCTTGCGCTGGCGATTGCGGAAATGCCGCCACAAGACCCGCCCGACAATCAGGCCGATCAGGCCCAACGACACGGCCAGGACCGTCCGAAGAAGCCGCTGGCTGAGACTTTGGACGCGGTTGCCGCTGACGCCCAGCCAGCGATAGAACTTCTGAAGCGAGGACTGGATCAGTTCGAACAACTCGTTCACGCGGTCGCGCCGGACCTGGAACTCGTCGGCCTGAAGAATTTTGGTCATCTCCATCCGGGCCTGCTCGAGCTTGAGGCGTCGAAGCCGGAATCGGGCCGCCGACTGCTCGAAGCCGTCCAGGCTACGCCTCATCTCGGCCAGGATGGCAAGACTCTGGTCACGGACTTTCAGCAGGTCGCGGCTGGTAGCGGCCGATCCGACCCGAGGGACCAGCCGCCCGAAGACCCGTGTGCTGAGCACCTGCGGGTCGGCGCCCCCGGGCATCGGCAAGGCCACCTCGCCCAGTTCGCGCTGGGTCCGGCGGAGCGCCACGACCAGTTGCCTGCGAACTTCGCGGCTGACTTGCGCCTGGGGGTCGATGGTGATGCGCTTGAAGTCTTCCGCGCGATCGGCGATGTCGCGCCGCACCCGGTCGGGCTCGGTGGCCTGAGCAGGCACACCGAAGGCCGCAACCAGGACCAGCGACAGGCCAAGGAAAATCATCGGGTAGCGTGTCATCGGGTCGTCGCCGCAATAGCTGTCACGAAGCAGGCTCTGCCCCGGCGTCCGCCAGACGATCGGCGATCCGCTCCAGGTCGTATCCCTCGTGACGAACACGAATGTCGAAGTAGAGGGCCAACATGGCCAGCCAGACCAGCGGCTGAAGCACCGCGTCGCAACCGTTGATCAGCAACACAAAGGGCACGGATAAGTACGACGGAAGATAGGTCGGGCCGAGCACCACGGACTGCCATCCGCCGCTGCCGCTGCTGTAGAGAAACCCGACCCCGTAGAGCAAGGTCACCAACACGCTGTGCACGCTGCCGTAGATGGCCGTCAGGGCCAGGAACAGGATGGCCGCCCGGGTCATGTGGCGGCTGGGCCGCGTCCGCGGATCGCGAAGCCGAATTATGCGGGCCGATCGCAACAGGGCGGAGATATATCCTCTGCCTTCCAGGACTACGACCTCCGGCAACAGGACCCAGCACAGAAAGAGCCACAGAATCAGCCCCAGCACCGGGAGCAGCACCAACATCAAGACGGCCAGGACACTGATGACCTCGGCCTGCGGGATGGTCGCCCCGGTATCCACCAGATATGTGCCCAGCAGATACAGCGCGGCGGCCGAGGCGGCCAGGCCGGCGGCGGCAATGATGCCGTAGACCACCAGGGCCAGCAGCCGCGTCAGAACCAGCTTGGGAATCTTGGGCAGAAACTTCTGCAGGCTGTCGCGAAAGCCGGCCCTGCGGCCGAGATACAGGTCGCCGGCCGCCTGGACGACCAGCCCTTCGGCCAGGGTGCCCATGACAGTGGCCGAAATGAACAGCAGGATGAGTTTGCCGATTGACTCCGGCGAGACCTGGCCGGGGAACTGGTCTCTCCCGGCGCCTTGCATCAGGTCGCCGAATGCGGTGTTGAGGATCTTCATCTGCGGTGTGACAACAATGAAGGTGACCGCGAAAGCCAGTCCGCTGAGGGCCAC
>JAACEH010000200.1 GCA_011682595.1 Anaerolineaceae bacterium | reverse complement strand
GGAGTTCGAGGTCAATGGCCGCAACTATCCGCCGACCGCCGGCAAGACCGACCCACGAGCCGGGGCCTGGCGCATTGAAGTCAGCCCGGCCCGGCCGCGGACCGACGACTTGTTTCTGCACCTCCTTGAGGCCGGGAGCAAGGGTAGCCCCGCCCGCGTGACGGCCGCCAGGGTTATCCGCCACGGGGACAGCGTGGGACTGGAGTTCAGGTACGAAGGCCGCCGGCACACGGTGCTTTTCGCCACAAGCGGCCCGCCCCGGTTGCAGATAACCATTGTCGCCGGTGCCGCCGGCCGGACTCTGGAGACGGCCACCATCCCTCCCGGCGACCGGGTGCCATGGTCTGGCGCAGCCAGGCCATGACGAACCTTCGGGAGATGATCACGGCCTGACCTTCGGTCAGACCATGGCACCCCACGCGTGGGTTCACGACTCCAGGGGCGGCAACGTGCCGGGGTCGTAGTCCCAGTCGCGGTAGCCGGCGTGGACCAGGGCCAGGTAGTCCTGGTTGGGCGGAGCGAAGGCCTGGCCGGGTTTCATCTTGTAGGTCATGGCCTCGACCTTCCGGCCGCCCTCGGCGGTGACCGTGACGGTGATGTGCTGGTACAGCCGCGGGCAGTCCTCGTACTCGTCGAGCCATTTCAGGTCGCCCTCGCCCAGGCGGTACAGCGCCCCGGGCACCTGGCGGCCCCTGGCGGGCAGAAGGTCGCACCAGAAGCGGAAGACCAGTCGGTAGTCGGCCAGGGTGGCCTTCACGAGCGGCGCCGCCAGCGGACACCACAGGGCCATGTGGTTGCGGCTCAGGTTTGCTCCATAGGCAAAATACGGCAGTTCGTCTTCGCTCATGCGGCCTCGACCTCTGACAACTTCGCAGCTCCGGAAACGGCGCTCATTTTTACTCGGGCACCCGCCCCCAATACTACAATGTGCCTTTCTTCGGCAGGGCCAGATAACTTTCTTGCCGTGTGGCACGGCCGGTCTTGTCCGGCCGTGGCGAATGCTCCATGGCTCTCGCCACGGCGGGCAAGCTCCGCCGTGCCACACACCCATGCGATGGACCCTGCTGCCCCAAGGCATGCTTTCGCAAGCGAAAGCATGGCACCCGGCAAGGGGTGCCCCTACATGCCGGCGCCGGCCCTTGGAGAAACCCGGGAAGGGTATTGCAACAGCCCTTTACCCTTCGCCGCGGATCAGGTCTTCGTAGGTTTCCCTGCGGCGAACCACCTCGAAGCGGTCGTGATCGACCAGCACCTCGACGGGCCGCACCTGCGAGTTATAGTTCGAGGCCATGCTCATGGCGTAGGCCCCGGCCCCGAAGACGGCCAGCAGGTCGCCGCGCTCGACCGGCGGCAACATGCGGTCGGTGGCCAGAAAGTCGCCAGACTCGCAGATCGGCCCCACCACGTCGCACTTCCCGAGCCCCTCCAGCGGCACCTCGCGGCTGCGGTCCGGCGGCGTCATCTCCTCGCCCGGGGCAACCGGCCAGACGAAGTGCCAGCCCCCGTACAGCGGCGGCCGGATCAGGTGGTGCATGCCGGTGTTGACGATGACGAACTTCCTGTCGCCCCCGTTCTTCAGGTACTGGACCGCCCCGACCAGGATGCCGGCGTTGGCGCTGATCGACCGCCCGGGCTCCATGACAATCTGCAGCCCCTGGTCTTTCACCAGCGGCACAATCGCCTCGGCGTAGTCGTCGATCATGATGCTCTGGCCGCTCTCGTACCAGGCGGCAAATCCGCCACCGATGTTCAGCACCTCGATCGGGGCCCCCTTCTTGCGGAGCCGCTCGATCAGCTTAAGCGCTTTTGCGATGGCCTCGACATAGGGCTCGGCGGTGGCGATCGGCGAGCCGATGTGCAGGTGGATGCCCACCAGCCGGGCCGCCGCGGCCTGGCCGTAGGTGGCGAAGAACTTTTCGCCGCGAGCCAGGTCGACGCCGAACTTCGATTCCTTCTTGCCCGTCGCGGTGTGCTTGTGCGTGGCCGGGTCGATGTCGGGATTGATCCTCAGGGCGCACTTCGGGCATTTGCCCATCTCCGCGGCGATGCGGTCGATGTTCTCGAACTCGGCCTCGCTCTCGACGTTGAACATGTAGATGCCCCGCTCCAGGGCGAAACGAATCTCCTCGCTGGTCTTGCCCACCCCGGCGTAGAAACATTTGCCGGAGTCGCCGCCGGCCTTGACCACGCGGTACAGTTCGCCGCCGCTGACGATGTCGAACCCCGCCCCGAGTGCAGCCAGGACCTTCAGCACCCCCAGGTTCGGGTTGCTCTTGACCGAGTAGCAGATCAGCGGATCAACCTCGCGGAAAGCCCGGGCCATTCTTTCGTAATGTTCCTGCAGCGTCCGCCGGCTGTAAATGTAAAGGGGCGTGCCGACCTTGGCGGCAATCTCGGCCACCGGCACGTTCTCGGCAAACAGTTCACCACCGCGATATTCGAAATAGTCCATCGCTCTGAGTCTCCAAACCGCCCTGGCGTGGGTGCCACGGTCTGACCGAAGGTCAGGCCGTGACCATCTCCCGAACATTCGTCATGGCTTGGCTGCGCCAGACCATGGCGCCCTGCAGCGCGTAGTCGACCTACGCCAACAACCGTTTCCAGCGGCGAATCTCGGCCGTCACGCCCTTGGTGCCTCCGGCCCCGAAACTGCGATACCGCCGGACCACGTTCTCTGCGCCCAGGTACCCGGCCACGTCGCCGGCGATACGAGGGCTGAACTTTCGCAACATGCCCAGCGGCGCGTCGGCCAGTTCCAGCCCAGCGGCGCTGCAGGCGGCCACGATTCGCCCGGCGATCGCGTGGGCGCTGCGGAACGGTTCGCTGCGCTCGACCAGGTACTCGGCCAGGACGGTGGCGTCGCAGTAACCGCCCGCCATCGCCTCGCGCATCGCGACGGTGTCGAACTTCGCCTGGCCCACGATCTCGCCGGCCATGGCCAGGCAGCTCCGCACCGTGTCGACCGAATCGAAGACGGGGGGCTTGTCTTCCTGCAGGTCGCGGTTGTAGGCGTGCGGCTGGCCCTTGACCAGCACCAGCAGGGCCGTCAGGTTGCCGTAGACGCGGGCCGTCTTGCCGCGAATAAGTTCCAGCACGTCGGGGTTCCGCTTCTGGGGCATCATGCTCGAGCCGGTCGAGTAGGCGTCGCTCAGTTTCAGGTAGCCGAACTCGTTGGAGGCCCAGAGAATCCAGTCCTCGGCCCAGCGCGACAGGTGCTGGGCGATCATGGCCAGGTCGAAGGCCAGCTCGATCAGAAAGTCGCGGTCGCTTGTGGCGTCGATCGAGTTGCGGGCCAGCGACGTAAAGCCCAGCAACTCGGCCACCCGCCGGCGATTGATCGGCAAGGTCGTCCCGGCCACCGCCCCGGCCCCCAGCGGCAGGACGTTGATCCGCTTGCGGGTGTCGCTCAGCCGGTCGACGTCGCGGGCCAGCTCTTCGATGTAAGCCAGCAACACGTGGGCCAGCAGCACCGGCTGGGCTGGCTGCAGGTGCGTGTAAGCGGGCACGACCGCCCCGGCATTCCCGGCCGCCTGGGCCAGCAGGGCCTCCTGCAGTTTTATGACGGCCAAGGCCACCGCGTCGCACTCGTCGCGAGCCCACAGCCGCAGGTCAAGGGCGACCTGGTCGTTGCGACTGCGGGCCGTGTGGAGCTTGCGACCGGCCGCCCCGGTGCGGCGAATCAGGGCCGCCTCGATGTTCATGTGAATGTCTTCGAGGCCCACCTCGAAGGCGAACTTCCCGGCGTCGATCAGGCGGTCGATTGCCTGCAGGCCCTTGCGGATCTTGCCCAACTCGGCGGCCGTCAACAGCCCCGCCTCGCGCAGCATCCGGGCGTGAGCCAGGCTGCCGGCGATGTCGTACTTGGCCAGCCGCTGGTCCAGCGAAATGCTCTCGACGAACCGCTCGACGCTGGCCGCCGTGGACTGCTCGAACCGCCCGTGCCAGAGCTTGGTCGGCTGCTTGTCCTTTGCACTTGCCTTGGTTTTCTTGGCCATCTATAGAATCCCCATCAGGTCGCCGCGGCTTTAAGGGGCCGCCGGCCGGTGGTCCTTATGTTATCCACGGCTGCCGCCGGATGCAAGGAACCGGCCATGAATTTGCCTGCGGCTGCGCCGGCTCAGGAACCGGGCGGCTCCTCATCGACGATTGAAGTGTCGGCTTGGCCGCGGCCCGGCAGCAGGGAGCACAGGGCCTCCAGGTCGCTGCGTCTGGGGATCAGGAACTTGCTGGGACAGCAGCGGTTGGTTGCGGCGAACAGG
>JAACEH010000199.1 GCA_011682595.1 Anaerolineaceae bacterium | reverse complement strand
CACAGGTGGACTTCGAAGTGGTTGTAGGGCCACGGCATGCCGCCAGAAACGTTGGTCATACACGCCTGCAGAGCCCGGCGGTGAGTCTGCGCAGGGGCAGTTTTGCTAAACACGGTGTCGCCAAAGGGTCGAAAAATAGCCGAAGAGGGATAAAGCCGGTGGGGAGAGTCTGTCTTGGCCGCGCGGCTGGGGCATTGCAGGACAACTGTCGGCAGGAGCGCCCGAGAAACAGGCCATGGCCAACCACACAGGTTTGATCGAACTTGTCATCCGCCCGGGCAACATGCAGATGCTGGGCCGGATCGGTCCCATGGCGGCCCCGAATGCGGCCACCGAGGACAGCCTGCTGAAAATGCTCTCGGCTCATTCAATCGAACCCACCGAGGACGTCACGCGGCGCATAAGCGAACTGGTGACCAGTCTCCAGAAAGGCCTGCCGCCCCGGGCGGATGTTCTGCTGGCCGAGGGTGTGCCGCCGGTGCCGGGGACCGACGGGCACATCGTGTGGGCCGAAGGCTACGGGCCGGACCGCGTTCGCGCCACCCGGGACGACGACGAGATCGATTACTACGCCCAGTCCGACATCATGAGCATCTCCGCGGGCGACCTTGTATGCACGATTGTCCCCCCCACTCGCGGCCGGCCGGGCCGGGACATTTACGGGCGGGAAGTCTCGCCCCGCAAGGGCCGCCGCTGCCCGATGGTCTTCGGCGAAAGTATCGCTCACGATCCGGACAACCCCCCTGACATGATCGCCCTGAAGAGCGGGCGACTGAACATCGTCGGGCAACACACCTGGCCTGGATCAGCCCGCTGCTGATAATCAATCGCAACGTCGACTTCATCTGCGGCAGCATCAACTTCGACGGCGACGTCATGATTCGCGGCAACGTGCTCGATCTTTTCTCGGTCAAGGCCACCGGAAACATCGTGGTCCGCGGCCTGATCGAGGGAGCCCAGGTCGAAGCGGGCGGCAACCTGGTCGCCGGCGGCGGCATCGCCGGCAAGGAAAAGGCGGTCATCCGCGTCGGTGGAAAACTCAAAGCCCGCTTCCTCGACAACGCGACCGTCACCGGGGCCGCCGAGGTCTACGTCCAGAAAGAAATCCTCAACAGCAAGGTGTCGATCTCCGGCCGCCTGACCACCCCCGGGACGATAAGCGGATGCACCATCGAAGCCTGCCGCGGAATCGAGGCCGGGATCGTCGGGTCGCCGTCCGGCGTAGTGACCACCCTGGTTGTCGGGTACGACCGCGAAATCCAGAAGCAGTCGGCCCGACTGGAGACGAAAACAGGGAAGCTCCAGCGGGCGATCGCGGTGGATCGCACCCGCTTGGAACCTTTGCTGAAGCGAAGGAGCAACCTGTCGAAACTGCTGAAGAACCGCCTCGTAAGAATCCTGACCCGGGTCAAAGAGAAAATGGCCAAGGCCGACCAACTGGAGCAGGAGAAACTCCGCCTGCAGGAACAGGTCCGGGCCAACCGTGCCGCGTCCATCGCCGTGTCGCGAATCGTCCGCGAGGGAACGACCATCCAGATCGGCAAGGCCTCGCTGACCCTCAGCGACACGCTGCGGGGACCTCTGAAACTGGTGGCTCACAAGATCGACGGCCGGAACCACATAGCCGCCATGACCCGCAACAAGGGGCGAGTTGTCCTGGACGCCTGCACCGTCTAAGCTACTGGTATAAAGATTGAGCGGTGGGGCGCCATGGTCTGGCGCAGGCCAGGCCAGGCCATGACAAACCTTCGGGAGATGATCACGGCCTGGCGAAGCCAGACCGTGGCACCCGCCACCAGCGCTCGCGGATTCACTCGTCCGCCGGCGTGGTGCGATCGTCCTGGGCCCTTCTGGCCCGAGCGTCGAGAAAACCCTGCAAAATAATCTGTGCCGCCACCTTGTCGATTTTCTTGCGGCGCTTGGCCCGCGTCAGGTCGGCCTCCAGCAGGCGACTCTCGGCGGTAACCGAGGAGAGCCGCTCGTCCCACATTTCCATCGGCAGCCCCGCCGCCTCGGCGATCAGGGCGGCCAGTTTCTCGGCCTCCCGGGCCGCCGGCCCGCGGCTGCCGTCCATGTTCAGCGGATGGCCCATGACGATCGCGCCGATTTCCTCCTGGCAACATATTTCGGCGACCTCACGAACCACCTGCTCGAGCGAGCGGCGGGCCAGAACCTTGAAGGGGTGCGAAAACGTTTCACCCAGGTCGCTGATGGCCAGTCCGATGCGTTTGCGGCCGGGGTCGATACCAAGAAATCTCACGCCCTTCATCCCTTCAAAAGTGGAGTCTCGTCCTCGTGGTCGAATCGTTCGTGCCACTTGCGGTGCAACTCGTCGACCTCGCAGCGGTGATGGCAGTCCTCTTCGCGCCACTGGTCGGCGGGAACTTTCAGTTCCGCGACCTTCTGCCAGACACGCTCCGAGCCGATGGTCTCGACGTGCTCGAGAAACCGCATCAGCCTGGGGCACCGCCGACACTGCTGGTCACGGTACAGATCTTCGATCCGTCCGACAAGCCAGACGAACTGGCTCCGCCCCTTCTCTGCCCGGCCGGCCAGGAAGGCCATGCCGAGGGCCGCAAAGATGGCGGCCGCGCCAAACTTCATGTAGCGACCGTCGATGTATTGCCCCACCGCCCCGCCCAGCAGACAGGCCAGGGCCGCGGAGGCGCTCAGTGCAACGGCGGCGCCCGCAAAGACCGTCCATCGGGCGTGCCGGTGACCGGCGGCAAGCGACATGGTGGCCAGTTGGGTCTTGTCGCCGAGTTCGGCGACAAAGATCGCCCCGAAGGTGAACAGGAAAACCTCCCACGGCGTCCGCTCGACAGGCACGCCCGACGAGGGGTCCGCCCCAGGCGCCCCGGGCGTCCCCGGCGCCGCCTGGGTCGCCGTGAATCCCTGGTAGGCAAACATTGCGGCACAAACCACAAAGATCACCCCGGCCACAAGGTTGAGTGTTCGCGGCTTGACGGCCCTGGCCAACAGGTCGCCCAGCAGAACGCCCAGCAGGGCGCTCATGACCAAGGCCCCGGCCGCGGCGGCGAAGACCACCAGGCGGTAGCCGGGCGTATTGGCGGCAAAACCGAGCGCCGCCAACTGCGTTTTGTCGCCCAGTTCGGCAACGAAGATGGCCAGCAGTGTCACGCCGAACAGCCGCAAGTCGCGGGCCAGGGTCGAGGATTTCGCCTTCTCTCGTTTCACTATGATTCCACGTGGACCAACCTGCGCCCGCGACACCGGCCTCAAGCGCCCTCACCACCCCACTCACCGAGACGGCCGATTATATGGCAAGTGGCAGGACCGGGCAAGTTCGGCCTTGTAGTCAAAACCACTTGGGAAACGGGAACTTGGCGGGGCGTTGAACCGTTTACATCAAAGAGGGCGGTCGTATCTTCAGGCCAGCCCCCGGCCGGCAGGTCCGGTTGGAAGCGATTCTCCGGACTTGACTGTGTGGCCGGAGCTCACCAGGTGTCCAGTGCCGGATGAGGAACTGGACTTTTGGTGGACAGGACGGGCGGGTTGTGCTAACATATTGTAAAGAAGAATCTTAGGCGTTCCGGCCGGCGTTGCAGACACTTGGCAAACTGGGAGATTGCCTCTGAAGTTGACATTCTGAAGCCGTGGCACTACCCTATGAAGATCGTCAGGGGGAATCCGGCCACAGGCCGGTGGAGATGACTTATGCCATCCTACAAGAGCCGCGCCATACAGGAACTCTCTAAACAACTGATGTTCTCGCCGGAACAGGTCCGCCTGCAGGAGATCGACCGGGCCGAACAACTGGTGCTGAAGATCGATTCCGAGAAGAGCTATCCCTACGAATTCATCTGCTATCAGGTCACCGGGTACCGCCCTCGGACGGCTATCCTGGAGACCATTGACGGGACGACCCTGCGCAGCGACCTGGTCCGCATGATCGAGATGCTGAGCGAGAGCATGGCCATCAAGAGCACCGCGGCCGGGCAGCCGGTGCTCACGATCGATGACGTGGCCAAACGGTTCAAGGTCTCGAGCAAGACCATCAGCCGCTGGCGCAAGAACGGTCTGGTCTCGCGGCGCTTCGTTTTCCCCGACGGCAAGAAACGGGTTGGCTTTCTGGAGTCCAGCGTGGCGGGGTTCATCGCCAACAACCCGGACAAGATCAAGTCGGCGGCCAACTTCACGCAACTGACGCCCGAAGAGCGGCGCGAAATCATCCGCCGCGCCCGGCGGCTCAGCCACTACTGCCACTGTTGCCTCTACGAAGTCAGCAAGCGCATCGCCCGCAAGATGGGCCGGGCCATCGAGACGGTTCGCTACACGATCAAGAAGTACGACCAGACGCATCCGGACCTGAAACTGTTTCCCAGTTCGATGGAGCAACTGAACGACAGGGATCGCGAGGCGATGTTCCGCGCCTTTCGCCGCGGGGTTAGCGTTCACGCCCTAGCCAAACGCTATTGCCGCACCAGGTCGAGCGTCTACCGGATCATCAACGAGATGCGCGTCGAGCACCTGCTCCGCGAGCCGACCGAGTGCATTTACAATGCCGAGTTCGACAGCCCGGACGCCGAACAGATAATTCTCGGCCCCGAACCCGATAACTCGAAGCGCAAGCCACCCAAGCCACCCAAGCCACCCAAGCCGCCGCCGGGGCTGCCCGTCTACCTGAGGACGCTCTATCGCACGCCCCTGCTGACCAAGGAACAGGAGCAGCACCTGTTCCGCAAGTACAACTACCTGAAGTACCGGGCCATCAAGCTCAAGGAAAAGCTCAAGCGGGCTCGCTCGCCGAAGTCGCGCAGCATCGAGGAAGTCGAGCGGCTTCTGGCCGAGGCCAACAGCGTCAAGAACCGCCTGGTCAAGTCGAACCTGCGCCTGGTGGTCAACATCGCCAAGCGGCACATCGGCAGCGTCTCGAACTTCTTCGAACTCATCAGCGACGGAAATATCTCGCTGATGCGGGCCGTCGAGAAATTCGATTACGGGCGAGGGTTCAAGTTCTCGACCTACGCCTCGTGGGCGATCATCAAGAACTACGCCCGCAGCATCCCCGAGGAGAACTACCGGCTGGATCGCTTCATGACCGGCAAGGAGGAACTGCTGGAG
>JAACEH010000198.1 GCA_011682595.1 Anaerolineaceae bacterium | reverse complement strand
GGCTTGGGTGGCTTGGGTGGGGGCGGCTTCTTGATCCTCTGCTTCAGCGAGGCTATTCCTTGGTCGAGATCGAACCCCGCGGGCAGGTACTCGCGAGGATACTTGTTGGCCACGTCCTCGAGGATCCCCAGGGCAGCCTTCAACTTGCCTTTGGCTTCGCTGTTGGCCGCCTGGGCGATCAGATTCTGCACTTCCCGGCGCAGTTTCTTCTGCCGGGCCTTGCCTTCCTCACTCAAGTCGGCGGCACTGATCCGTTCGCGCAGGGCCATCAGGTCGAGGCCCGCTTTGCGGGCCAGGTCGGTC
Source organism: Anaerolineaceae bacterium (assembly GCA_011682595.1). Next base: position 3,988 of record JAACEH010000198.1, on the reverse strand, counting down.
TGCCGCGACGTCAAGCCGTCGAGCATCCGCCGGGCCTTCTTGTAGTCGCCGGCCCCAAGAGCCGCCCCGGCCCGGTCGACCAGGTCGACCACCTCTTGCCGCCGGCGTTTCAGGCCGTCGATCACCCGCTGCACCGACTCGAGTTTCTCGCGAACCGTCTCGGCCAGGGGCGTGTCGCGGTGAGCGTCGAGAAGATCGCTGTAAATGGCAGCCGCAGTCTCGTACCGGCCCTGGGCCCTGGCCCGGTCGGCTTCGGCCAGCAGATCCTGAACATCCTGGTCCTCGGTCGGGTCGCGCTGGTCGCCGCTCGAGGACCACGGCAGCAGGGCCTGGACCGAAAGACGATTACTCCGGAAGTTGTAAGCCATGGTGCCCGGCGAGTCCGGGTCGCCCAGCAGGTACTCCAGCGGCAGATACATGATGATGATCGCCAGCGGAACGACCGTCACAACGGTCAGCAGGGCGACGATGTGCGGCTTGGCCCGCAACTGCTCAATCGGCCGGCGCCGCCGGGTGAGCGGCTGGACTCTGGTCGATTCGGACATCACGTCGTGGTAACCGCTGTCGATGGCGACCGTGGTCACCTCCGGCACTGGCGGCGACGACTGGGCCGCAGCGCTGGAGGAGGCCGCCCGGGCCATGTCGTGGGTCACCAGGGCGGCAGCCAGTTGCTCTTCCGTCCGCGCACGGTCGGGGAAGCGGTCTTCGGCCCCGGGGGCCTGGGCAGCCGGGCGCAGCCGCGCGGGCCGCTCGTCCAGATGGCGATGGCAGGTCGGGCAATACTGGTCGTCTTGGCCGGCCGGGGCGAAGCAATGGGGGCAGAGCCCCAGGTGCTTGCTCAGCAGCGGCGTCTCGGCGGCGAACATCCAGTCCTGGTGAGTCGTCGGCCCGCGAACGATGCTGTCGCGTTGCAGCCGTCCCTTCTCGACCAGCTTGAGCATCGTCGTGAAGTCGACGCCGCGGTTGCTGGGGTTTCGCGGCTCGAGGTAGAACCACTGTCCCTCGATCTCGCGGCTGGCCCGCCGCACGGCCAGAGAGTAACTGGTCTTACACTGCGGGCACCTCTGGCTGCCGCGGGCGATAACTTGGCCGCAGTACACGCACGGCATGCCGTCGCCGGTCCAGGGCCTTTGGCCGCCGGAATCCCGGCCCTCGGCGGGGGGCTTCCTGCTCTGGGTGTCGTTATCCAAGGGGGCCTCCTTCCGGCTTCCGCATGAGCCGGTTGAACTGCTTATTTTTAGCCACCAGAGGCCGCCGCGTCAAGAGCCGAAACCTTACCGCCCCGCCGAGGTCGGCCACAAAACGTCGGCGGGAGGCCGCCGCTCCGGGAGCCTCCCGCCAATGAGGTTATTTCTCTGCACGATTACAGCCAGGTGCTTTCACTCTAGCCGAGCAGGGCAAGCACGTTCTGCGGGGCACTGTTGGCCATGGCAAGAACGCTGGTACCGGCCTGGACTAGAATCTGTGCCCGGGTCATGTTCGCCGTCTCCTCGGCGAAGTCGGTGTCGCGAATGGCCGACTCGGCACTGGTGATGTTCTCCAGGGTCGTGCTCAGCGACCGGATCTGGCTCTGCAGCGTGTTGGCCTGGACCGCCCCCAGTCGGCTGCGAAGACTCGAAACCGTGGCTATCGCTTCCTTGACGATCGAGGACGCATCGACCAGGTTGTCACCGTCCAGGGCGTTGGAGCCGCCGGCCTTCAGCGTGCTCAGGGCCGCCGTGACCCCCAGGCTGTCGGCATCGACGCCCGGGATGGTCACAACGATCTGGTTCGTGCTGCTGATCTCGGCGCCGACCTGAAACTTGGCCCCGCCGTCGAGAGAGCCGTCCAGGAGTTTCTTGCCGTTGAACTGTGTGCCGTCGGCAATGCGAGTTATCGAATCGACGGCTTCGTCCAGCAGCAACTGGTTGGCGGCAATGTCGTCGGAGGTCATGCCGCCGCTGTTGGCCGCCACGTCGACCAGGCCCTGGATATCCAGCAACAGGGTGTTGATCTCGCCCAGGCCGGCCTCCGCCGTCGACAGCAGGTTGGCGGCCCGAATGTTGTTGTTGATGGCGGCCTGCAGGGCGACTTTCTCGCTGCGCAGACGCTCCGACATGATCAGGCCGGCCGGGTCGTCGGCCCCGCGGTTGATCCGCAGGCCGCTGCTGAGGCGTTCCATACTGCGATTGACCTGCTGGTTGGCCGCAAGCAGGTTCCGCTGTGCGGTCAGGCTCATGACGTTTGTATTAATGCGGCTCATGCTTCGGAAACCTCCATGTTAAATGTGAATCCGTTCAGGTAGAACTTTTCCGAGCCGAACTCTTTTGGGTCGGCTCCGAACCGTTCCCCACGACGCCGGCAAAGCCGTCGCTCCGCAGGTTGCCCGCAGACTGATCCTCAGTCCACAAGCGGCGCGTCCCAAACGAATCGAGACGCCACCGGGTGCCCGTATTCATCGACGCCCGGATTATGGGGCCTTGAGCAATTTGGCGCCCGTGGATTATTGGACCTTCGCCGCACAAGGCCCCGCTTGGCCCGCAAACCCTTGCCACACAATAGGATACGAAAGGATTGCGGGCCCCGGGGCTCCTTCCGGCGGCACACAGGATATTAAAGGTGAATGTCTCTCGGCCGGCTACGCCCCCGCGGACGGCGGGGCCTTGGGTGGCTTGGGCGGCGCCGGTGCCGTGGCTGGGAGCGTGTGTAGCCACGTTTGCCCCCCCTTCGTGGTCACAGACACCGTGACCACGGCACCCGCCCGGGGAGGGAGACGGGGGAAGGTTGTTGTCGGCTTACTGATTACTGAATCCCTGGCTTGTTCGGTGGCATTGCTACACCATCGCGGGGCGGCGGGGCCTTGGGTGGCGTGGGTGGCGTGGGCGGCGCCGCCGGCGGCTGGCGGACAATCTGCTCCAGCATGGCCACGTCGTCCACGGCGACGCCGGCCGCCGCCTTGTTCTCGGCCCGGATCGCTTCGTAGACTTCCTTGCGATGGACCGGAATCGACACCGGGGCCGTTATGCCAAGACGCACCTTGTCGCCGCGAATGTCGACGATCGAAATCTCGATCAGGTCCCCGATCATGATCGTCTGGTTCCTCTGTCGTGACAAAACCAACATGGCTCTTCCTCCCTGATTCGCCTGTCCCCGCCCTTACTTGCGCCGCCGCCGGGCCGACCCGCCGATCCTCCTTCGGCGGCCCGAGCCCGGCGGCCGATTCAGACTGCCGCCGCGGTGACCCGAATTGTGCACACCTCGTGCCGCGTCGTCAGGTGACGGTCGCACAACACGATCTGGCGGGCCTGTTTGGTCCGAGCATTGAAAATCAGAGGGCCCTGCAGATTGGCTGTGATCAGGTCGCCCACCCGGTTGCAGATGACGAACACTTCGCCGTCAAGTGCATTGTCCAGAGAGATGACGCGCAGCTCTTCGGTCTGGGCCCGCACCTGGTAGTCGCTGAAGAACAACTGCGGCTGGACGAGGATGAAGGCCAGGTCCGCCGCCTCGGCCGACTGAAGCCAGAAGAACATGCTCTGCGGGGAAGCCTGCAGCAGAATCCAGCGACGGAATTCCGGGAAGCCCAGCATGCCGAGCGGAAAGTCGATGACCTGGTCGTCGCTGATCTTCAGATCGTCGAATCTTGTCGTTAGTATCTTCATTTTTCTCTCCCACGAATCCTGATTCGGTTCTGCCCCGCCGGAGGCGAACCTGCCGCCCCGGCCGGGTGATTCAAAAGCGCAAAAAATCCATCAGCGACATCGGTAGAATGTTGGCCGTCACCTGCAGGCTGGCCTGGAAAGTCGTCTGAAGCATCTGCAGCCGCGAGACCGCCTCGACGTAGTCCAGGTCGCGAGTTTCCGACAGCAGGCTTTCGATCTGCAGCATCTGGTCTTCGACCCGCTCCCGCGCCGAGTCGAGCAACTGCATCCGCGCCCCCACCGCGCCGCGGGTGCGGGCCACGCGGCCGGCCTCGTCCTGCAAAGCAGATCCGGCCTGGGTGATGGAC
>JAACEH010000014.1 GCA_011682595.1 Anaerolineaceae bacterium | reverse complement strand
AAGACGAGGCCGACGAGGACATCTACCACCTGGGCGCCGCCGGCAAGCCCACCGACTACTTTCAGACCCGTCCTCTCTACATGGCCGGTCAGCGTCTTCCGTGGCTGCTGCTGCTGGTGGTGGTCGGTTTCGTTTCGGCCGCCGTGCTGCAGCACTTCACCGGCTTTCTGGAGGCCCAAGGGACGGCTGCCACAGTGGTCATCATGAGCTTCCTTCCGCTGCTGCTCGGCAGCGGCGGCAACGCCGGATGTCAGACCACCACGGTCGTCGTGCGCGGACTGGCCACCGGCGAAATGGCGCCTCGTGATGTGCTGCGCATTCTCCGCAAGGAACTGGCCGTGGCCCTGATCGTCGGCCTGGTCCTGGCCGTCCTGGCGGCCGGCCGAGCGGTGTTCATGGGCAACGGAGGCGGCCAATTGCAGGTCTACGACCTGGCCTTGACCGTGGCCCTGGCCATGGCCACCACGGTGGTCATTGCCAAACTGCTGGGCGGTCTGCTGCCGCTCTGGTTCCAGAAAATCGGCTTGGATCCGGCCCTGATGTCGGCGCCCCTGATCACAACGGTGCTGGACACGGTCACTTTAGCGGTTTACCTTTTTCTGGCGAGTGCTATAATGCCGCATCCCGGTGTCTAGCACGGTGCTCGAAGTGCTTGCTGTCTGTTGGCGGGCTGGAGGTCAGGTTGATGATTCAACTTTCCAAGTTGCTCACCCCGCAGCGCGTCTGTATCCTCAAGGGTGCCGACAAGGAAAGCGTTCTGGCCGAACTGGTTGACCGCCTGGCCACCAGCAGCGCGGTTCACGATCCCGAGACCCTGCTCGAAGCCCTTCTGGCCCGTGAACAGATTATCAGCACAGGCATCGGTTTCGGCATCGCGGTCCCACATGCCAAGATCGCCAGTGTCGACGACGTGGTCCTGGCCGTGGGCGTTTCGCTTGCGGGTATCAGCTATGGCAGCCTCGACGACAAGCCCGTGCATATTGTCGTCATGATCGTGGCCGGTGCGGGCCAGCAGGACCAGTACATTCGCACACTGGCCCGCGTCATGCTGGTCCTGAAGAACCCCAAGAACCGCGAGCGACTCGTCGTCGCCGGCAATGCCGCGGACGTCTACGAGATTCTTGCAGCCTATTGATTGTGACGATGGATTCAGTCAACACCATGCTCCTGGTGGCCATTATTCTGGCCGTGGCCTTTCTGGCCCAGCTGTTCACCGAACGGCTGAAGCTGCCCACCGTGACCGGCTACATCATTCTGGGCGTGTTTCTCGGCAGCAGCGTGGTCGGTATCGTCAACTACGTGTTCGGCTGGCATCTGCCTCCGGTTTTCGACGGGCAGCGGTTGCGCGATTTCGGGATGGCCGGTGACATAGCGTTGACCCTGGTGGCTTTTGCCATCGGGGCGGAATTCGATCTGGGAACTCTGCGCAAGGTCGGACGATCGATTCTGTTCATCGCCCTGCTGGAATCGCTCGGGGCCTTCGCAATGGTGGGCCTGGGTGTCTGGCTGCTCTCCCGGGATTTGTCCATGGCCCTGATTCTCGGGGCGGTCGCCTCGGCAACCGCTCCTGCGGCCACGGTCATGGTCATCCGGCAATATCGTTCTCGCGGCCCGCTGACCACGACCATTCTGGCGGTCGTTGGGCTGGACGACGCGGTGGCCCTGATGATTTTTTCCTTCGCCGCCGCCATCGCCGGAGCCATTTTGGCTCACCAGGGGCAGATCAGCCTGCTGCTGGTGGTCGGCGAGCCGGTTCTGGAGATCGTCGGGGCTCTGGTCCTCGGCGCAGTTCTGGGCCTGGTCGGTTCGGCCCTGTTGAGGCATGTGCGCAGCACCGAGCAACTCCTGGCCGGAGCAGGGGCCCTTCTGTTGCTGGCCGGCGGCCTGGCCAAGACCTGGCACCTCAGCCCGCTGCTGACGAACATGGCCCTGGGCATGATGATCGTCAACCGTAACCCTTTTCTGAAGAACCGCATATCCTCGATGCTCAGCAGTATCGCTCCGGTGTTCTACGCCCTGTTTTTCATCCTGGGCGGCGCCCGGCTGAACATATCCTTGTTGCCGGCTATCGGCTGGCTGGGGCCGATTTACCTGTTGGCGCGGGCGGCCGGGAAAATCGGCGGGGCCGCGCTCGGAGCCAGGCTCGGCAAAGCGCCACAGGTCGTCCGCCGCTTCGTCGGTTTCGGGCTCATTCCCCAGGTCGGGGTGGCCGTGGCCCTGGCCATACTCGTGGACCAGCAATTCGGCCGCGGGCAGTTCGGCCAACAAGGGCAACGATTGGCCATGTGGGTCATTAACATACTGCTGGTGACTACGCTGGTGACCGAGACAGTCGGTCCGTTACTGACCCGCCTGGCGCTGCGCCGGGCCGGAGAGGTCGGCATGGCGCCCGGAGAGGGAGGCACATAATGAAGATTCTTCTCCTGCATCTGCAACGCGTTGAGTACCTGGAAGATGTGCTTCTTGCACTGACGCAGGTCGGCGTCTACGATCCTGCGGTCATCGAAGCTGCGGGCGGACAGAACCGCCTGTTGGCCGAGGTGCCTATCTTCGCCGGACTGATGGACGGTCGCGGACGCGCGGGCCGCTTCCACCGGCTCATCATTGCACCGATCCCCGACGGCGCCGTTGCTGATAAGATCGTCCAGGCCTTGTACGACGGCGGCATCGACTGGCGGAAAGACCAACTTGGCAGCATCGCCGTCATTGCGACCGAGAAATGGTGTGGCCCGTTGTGGGGGGGCGCCGCCGAAGGCTAAGCAGGTAGGTCAGCCACGGCAAGGCCGAAGCGGTGAAGTGCTCGCCGAAGCACCCACAACGCATGAAGGCGGCTACAACCATTCGCTCGCGGGTGGTCTGCGTCACGATGTTGCTTCTTGGCCGCCTGAGCGGTCTCTGTCGCGGTAAGCCAGGACGCGAACCGTTTCGACGGTGACCATGCCGTCGGCGACCATAGTCTTGACTTCGTCCAGGAAGGCCTCGATGCGTTCGGCGCGGTCGACGATCTCGACGACAATCGGCAGGTCCTCGCTGAGCCGCAGGACCGAGGCGGTGTGCAGATGGGAATTCTTGCCGAAGCCCATGGTCCCCTTCAGGACCGTCGCCCCGGCCAGCCCCCGCTTGCGGGCCGTCAGAACAATGGCCTCAAAGAGTGGCTTTCCTTCCCAGCGGTCACTTTCGCCGATGAAAATCCGCAACAGTTCGGCATCTTCTCTCTCTCTCAGCGGCATCGCGTCTCTCCTGAAAATCAAACCCCCGACGATCCCCAGACGCTTCGGGCAATGGCCATCCCTCCAAGAACCGCAATCAACCCCAGAAGGACATTGCCCGCGATGTTGCCCCCGGCGGCAAGCCATTGGCCCTTGGACACCAGGCCGACCGTCTCCAGGCCGAACGTGCTGAAGGTCGTGAAGGCCCCGAGCAGGCCCGTCATCAGCAGCAACCGCCCCTGGGGTGAGAGCATTGCTTTCTCCTCGCCCAGCACCCACACCAGGCCGATAATCAGGCATCCCGCCACGTTGACCGCCAGGGTGCCCCAGGGAAAGGTCGAGCCCCCCAGCCGGTTCTGCACCCAGCCGCCGAGCCCGTAGCGCAGAAGCGCCCCCGCGGCCCCGCCGGCGGCAATCAGGAGAATCTTCGCAACAGACGGTGACATTACCTCCGCAAAGCTAATACGCCAGGGCGGCTGGGTCAAGAGCGCAAAGAAAAGAGCGCAAAGAAAAAAGGGGCGAGCCCAAGCCACCCAAGCCACCCAAGCCACCCGCCCTTGGGGTTTGAAGGCCGCCGATGTCGGTTGTACCCGAAGCCGGTGTGCTTATAGCTTGTGCTCGACCTTCAGTTCGTGCAACGTGCCTTCGTGCAGGATTTCGCCGCCGCGGGTCACGGTGGCCGCCTTGGCTATCGGGCGGTCCAGGTCGAGCCTGGCGCCGTCCCACATGTCCAGCAGCAGGTTGCAGATGTTGTGGGCGTAGAGCTGGGCCGAGTGAACCGGCACCTGCCCCGGCAGGTTCATCAGGCCGGCGATGGTCACGCCGCCTGAGGTGGTGATGATGCGGCCGCGCTCGGTCAGTTCGCAGTTGCCGCCCTGGTCGATCGAGACGTCGACGATTACCGAGCCCGGCTTCATCAAACCAACCATCTGGCGGGTGATCAACAGCGGGGCGTGCTCGCCCAGAATCAGGATCGAGGGGATCACCACCTCCATCTCCGGCAGGATCTCGGCCAGTCGGCGGCGCTCCTTCTCCAGCAATTCCTCGCTCAGCAACTTGGCCTGGCCTTTCGCCTCGGCCACCATCTCCGGAATATCGAAGCCGACCGCCCTGGCCCCGGCTTTTTCCGCCCGCTGCCGGGCCTCGGGGCGAATGTCCACCGCGTACACCTCGGCCCCCAGCCCTTTGGCGCCGGCGATCGACTGCATGCCGACCATGCCGCAGCCGATGACCAGCACCCTGGCCGGAGTGGTCTTGCCGCCGCCGCTTTCGACGCCGCAGAACATCTGCCTCAGGTGGTTGGCCGCCAGCACCACGGCCCGGTATCCCGCGACGATGCTCATCGAACTCAGGGCGTCCATCGGCCGGGCGTTCTTCTCGCGCGGGATGCAGTCCATGCTGATGCCCGTGATCCCGGCCTTGCACAGACGCAGAACAGTCTCGGTGCTGTTGGCCGGATGGAGAAAGGTAATCAGCGTCTTGCCCGCGGCCAGCAATTCGTCTTCCCAGCAACCGAAGTCCGGATGCTCCAACGGCTCCTTGACCTTCAGCACCACCTCGGCCCGCTCCCACAGTTGCCTGACCTCGGCGACCATCTCGGCCCCGGCCTCGACGTAGCCCTGGTCCGTGTGGTAGGCCCCGGCCCCGGCGCCGGTCTGGACCAGAACGGTCAGCCCGGCCTCGACCATGCGCCTGACGGTCTCGGGAATGGCGGCCACGCGGCCCTCATTGAGCATGATTTCCTTGGGAATGCCTACGATCATCTCTTGCCCTTTCTCCTGATTCTTGTTTCGTGAACCGTGACTACCGGCCGGTCGTCTCTCCATTGGACCGGCACAAATTATCGGCAGGGAACCAGGGGTCGGAATTCTTCAGGCAGACGAAGGTCTCGGACTGCAGGATACCCCGCACCATCGAAAGCTTGTGCGTCACGAAGTCGACCATGGCGGCATGGCTGTCCAGCAACAGGGAGACCATCAGGTCGTAGCGCCCGGTGACGATCAGCGTTCGCTGCACCTGCGGGAACTTGTCGATTTCCTCGGCGCATTTCTCCAACTGGCGGCCCTCAATCTGCAGGCCGATCATGGCCAGGTACCGATTGGGCATCTGCTCGCTGTTGACCATGGCCCGAACGCGGAGCCGGCCCGACTCGGTCAGCTTGCGGAGCCTCTGGCGGACCGTGCCCTCGGAGACATTGAGCTGCCGGGCGATCTCACTGTTAGAGATGCGGCCGTCTTTGCCAAGGATCTGCGATATTCGTAGGTCAATCTTGTCCATGGGCCATGTTTCCTCCTGTCAGACAAAATATAGCATCATTCTCGTGGTCTGTCAAAGGATTTGTCGTTGTATCCGTAACGGGCCATGTGCGGCCCTCGGTTCCCCTCCTGACCGGCCCTTGTGGCGTCCTCAGGGCCATTTGCCGGTTGACATCGTCGGTCCCGGGCGGTATCGTCTGCGGTCCCATTTGTTCAGGAAAGGAACGACGATGCTTATCGAGAGACGCAAGCCCAGGGCGGCCAAAATCGGCATCTTTGCCGTGGGGCACGACACCTACTGGGACCAGTTCGACGGTTTGCTCAAGGAGTTGATGGGCTACCACGCGACCTTCAAGAAGAAAGTCGAGGCCAACGGCGTCGAAGTGGTCGACTTCGGAATGATCGACACGGCCAAGGCGGCCTATGCCAAGGTTCGCGAAATTAAGGCGGCCGGCCTCGACCTGGTTTTCTGCAACATGGTCACCTACGCCACCAGCAGCACCTGGGCCATCATCCATAAGGAAGTCGACGCGCCGATCGTCTTGGCGGCCCTGCAGCCGTTGAAGGCCATGGACTATAGCAAGGCCTCGACCTACATGCAGCTCTGCAACGACAACCTCTGCTCGGTGCCGGAGTTCTCGGGCGTCTCGATTCGCATGGGCAAAAGGCCTCCCGAGATGATCCTGGGCACACTGGAAGGCGACCCCCGGGCCGACGCCGAGCTGGCCGAGTGGTGCGACATCGCCAAGGTGCTGCACGACCTCCGCGGGGCCCGCATCGGGGCCATGGGCCACGTGCTCGAGAACATGTACGACATGCAGGCCGACCACACGATGTTCAGTGCCCACTTCGGGCTGCACATCGTGCAGACCGAGGCCGACGATCTCCTGCGGCACTACCGGGCCGCGACCGACGACCAGGTTGCAGCCAAGAGGAAAGAAATCGACCGCCTGTTCGACTACCCGGATCCGAAGTCGGACCCGATCGCGACCAAGGCCACCGACGAGGATCTGAAGACGGCGGCCCGCGTCGCCGTGGCTCTGGACGGGTTCATCGACGAGTTCGAACTGGACGGGCTGGCCTATTACTACGAGGCCGCACCCGGGAGCGAGTTGCGAAAGATCGTCACCAACCTCATCGTCGGCAACTCGCTGCTGACGGCGGCGGGATTCCCGATGTGCGGCGAATTCGACCTGAAGACCTGCGTGGGCATGATGATCATGGACCGCCTGGACATTGGCGGCAGCTTCGCCGAGTTCCATCCCATCGATTTCCAGGAGGGCTTCGTACTGGTCGGCCACGACGGCCCGCACCACATCAACGTCGCCGAGGGCCGGCCGGTCCTGCGCAGCCTGCTGAAATACCACGGCAAGCCGGGCAGCGGGGCCTCGGTCGAGTTCAAGCTCAAGGAGGGGCCCATCAGCATGCTCGGCATCACCTCGACCTACGAGGGCAAGTTCAAGTTCGTCATCGCCGAGGGCGAGTCGGTGGGCGGGCCCATTCCGCCGACCGGCAACACGAACACCCGCGGCTTTTTCAAGCCCGACATCCGCACCTTCCTCAAGCGCTGGATCCGCGAAGGACCGACCCACCACTACGCCCTGGGCATCGGGCACCACGGGCGGACGCTCAAGAGAATCGGCGACATCCTGGGCATCGAGTCGGTTATCATCGGCGGGGCGGATTATTGATTAGGGACCGCCGGGCCGGTCCGGGCATTTTGAGTAGAAAGGACGCGCCATGGCCAACAGGGGGATGAGCAGCCTCAACATGGGGGCGGCCGTCAAGCCGCTGAAGGCCCGCCAGGTGGAGTCGGCGTATCGTGCAGCCAAGGCCCGCTTTGCAGCCCTGGGGGTCAATGCCGACCAGGCCATCCGGGCCGCCCTGGCCGCTGCGATCTCGGTCCATTGCTGGCAGGCCGACGACGTGGCCGGACTGGAGGCCCGGGACGGGGCCCTTGAGGATCACGGTGGCGGCATCCAGGCCACGGGCAACTATCCCGGCGCAGCCCGCAACGGCGACCAGATCCGGGCCGACTTCGACTTCGCCCTGACGCTGTTGCCCGGCAAATGGAAATTCAACCTTCATGCCATGTACGCCGAGACCGGTGGCCGGCCCGTGGAACGCAACGAACTGACCTCGCGTCACTTTTCGCGCTGGATCGACTGGGCCGCGGCCAGAAAGATCGGTCTGGACTTCAATCCCACCTGCTTCGCCCACCCGATGGTCAAAGACGGCCTGACCTTGTCCAGCGAGGACAAGGGCGTCCGGGAGTTCTGGATCGAGCACTGTATTGCCTGCCGCAAGATCGGCCGGGCCATGGCCCGCAAGCTCGGCCCCTGTGTGACCAACATCTGGTTGCCCGATGGCCGCAAGGACGCCACGGCCGACCGCTGGGGTCCGCGCGAGCGGCTGATAAGGTCGCTGGACAAGGTGCTCGAGCAGAAGATGTCGCCGAACATCGACGCCGTCGAGAGCAAACTGTTCGGCATCGGCCTGGAGGACTACACGGTGGGCTCGCACGAGTTCTACCTGCTCTACGCCCAGTCGCGCGGCGTCGTGCTGTGCTACGACCTGGGCCATTTTCACCTGACCGAAAGCATCGCCGACAAGCTCTCCAGCACGCTGGCCTTTGTGGACCGGCTGCTCATTCACGCCAGCCGCCCGATCCGCTGGGACAGCGACCACGTGACTCTGCTGAACGACGACCTGAAGGCCGTCTGCGACGAGGCGGTGCGCGGCGGCGTGATGGATCGGATCTTCTGGGCCCTGGACTTTTTCGACGCCGGCATCAACCGCGTGGCGGCCTGGACAATCGGCTCGCGGGCCGTTCGCAAGGGGTTGCTGAGAGCCATGCTCGAACCGTCGAAGCTCGCCGTCAAGGCCGAGTACGCCGACAACGGGGCCGCCAAGCTGGCCCTGGCCGAGTACCGCGAAGAGTTGCCCTTCGGCGCCGTCTGGGACATGCTGTGCCTCAAGGCAGGCGTGCCGACGGGCCTGGCCTGGCTGGACAACATCGCCCACTACGAACAGAAGGTGCTGGCCGAACGCTGTTAGGTGAGCGGAATTGGCCTGGCGATTGCGGCGACGAGGCAGGAATAATTTGGGCGCGGGGGCAGGTTGGTGCGACTCAGCCGGCCGTTTCGTCACCCACGGCGACGTCCTCGGGCAAACAATCGCCCATGATGGCGGCGACTTTCGGGCAGACCCAGACGACGCTCTTCCATCCGCCGTGAGCCTGAAGGAATTTCGCCGACCTCAGGTACGACGGCGGGGCGCCGGCCAGGCCGGGGGTCTGCTTTCCGGCCAACTCGTAGTGCAGATCTTTCCACGCCCGCCCGTCCGGCGCGCAGCCCTCGTAGCCCGCGGCCATCAGGCCGATGCCCGGGCGCGGCCGGTCGGTCTTGAACATGATGATCCGGAAGCACCCGCAACCGGTGTGCGGCGCTTCGTCCAGTGAGTGCAGTTGCACACGCCTGGTGCGGCCCTTGCTGAGGCGGGTGACGGTCCGGTTTACGCCCTCCCATTCGCCGGCCGGCGGGTCGATGCAGCGTCCCTTTTCGGTCACGCCGAACGAGTTGATGTCGCGATGCAATCGGCTGTGGTGGATGTTGCTCATGTCTTCGGGAACAAGCTTTCGCATGTCGTCCTGGTTCGATTCGTAAAGTTCGAGCAGGACCAGGGCGCTTTCGAGCACGCTGACCGGGTCGCTGTCGGCCCTTCGGCGAAGGTCGTCGCGAACCTGTTGCGGCGACGGCGTGCAGCCATAAACAGCCCGGGCCAGCGGCAAGGGATATTTTTCGGAGGGCAGGGGGCCGAACTCCAGGCCGCCGGTCAGTCGCAGCAGTTCGTCCAGGCCGGTCTGGAGGATTCGACGTGCCTCGGCGTCGAGCCTGGCGCCCACGGCGTGCGAGTCTTCCGCCCCTTACTTGACCCCGGACCGTCCCAAGGGTATTGATGCCGCAGAGAAAGCCTACTGTAAACGGGGTGCCCGGACAACCGGTAATTTCCCCGGGTGCGATTCGCTCCAGCCGGGCCTCGGGGCCTGCCGATGAACAACAGGTCGGCGGCGGCTCGCCTGGCGCTGAGCGGACGCTCCTGCACCGCGGCTGTGCGCTGCGGGCAAGCCCGATTGGGAGAGCATGAGAATGAGCGACATCAAACTTGTACCGATGGACCAGATCGGGTTCGGGTTCGTCGACGGCCCCTATGTGCCCGAGGGTTGCGACGAATACTACCTGCGGAACGAGCAGGCCCTGCGGCCGCAGTCCGACTATCGCAAGCTCCAGCCCAAAGAGATCGAAGTCCTGGTCCGCAACAGCAACACCTGTGACGACTGGCACAATATCCTGGTGACCGACAAGTTCTGCCCGGACCAGGTGCAGGGCTGCGACTTCCGCGGGCTGGTCCGCATCGGGCGGCTGGACCCCGTCTTCCTGGAGCACCACGACCTGCGCCTGGCGGCCGGACTCTATAACAGCCAGATCATCTCCTGCGACGTCGGCGACAACGTGGCCATCCACAACGTGACCTACCTGGCCAACTACATTGTGGGCGACCAGACAATCCTGCTGAACATCAACGAGCTTCTGGCCACCAACCACGCCAAGTTCGGCAACGGCATCGTCAAGGAGGGCGAGCCGGAGGAGGTGCGCGTCTGGCTCGACCTGGTCAACGAAACCGGGACCCGCGGCGTGCTGCCCTTCGACGGGATGATTGCCGCCGATGCCCTGCTGTGGTGCAAGTTCCGCGAGAATCGCAAGCTCATGGAGCACTTCAAGGAGATTACACAGCGAAGTTTCGACCCGCGGCGAGGCTACTACGGCACCATCGGCAGCCAGGCGGTCATCAAGGATTGCCGCATCATCAAGGACGCTAAAGTCGGCGACCACGCCTACATCAAGGGGGCCAACAAGCTGAAGAACCTGACCGTCAACTCCAGCCGCGCCGAACCCTCCCAGATCGGCGAGGGCTGCGAACTGGTCAACGGCATCGTGGGGCTGGGGTGCAAGATTTTCTACGGCGTCAAGGCCGTCCGGTTCGTCATCGGGTGCAACGTGCAACTGAAGTACGGAGCGCGGCTCATCAACTCGTACCTGGGCGACAACTCGACCGTCTCCTGCTGTGAGATTCTCAACAACCTGGTCTTCCCGGCCCACGAGCAGCACCACAACAACTCGTTTCTCTGTTCGGCCCTGGTGCTGGGGCAGAGCAACATTGCCGCCGGGGCGACCATCGGCTCGAACCACAACTCGCGGGCCAACGACGGCGAGATACTGGCCGGCCGCGGATTCTGGCCCGGGCTGTGTGCGAGCTTCAAACACAGTTGCCGGTTCGCCTCCTTTACGCTCATCGCCAAGGGGGCCTACCCGGAGGAGCTGGACATCCGCCTGCCCTTCAGCCTGGTCAGCAACGACGTGGCCCACAACCGCCTGCTGGTCATGCCGGCCTACTGGTTCATGTACAACATGTACGCCCTGACCCGCAACTCCTGGAAGTTCAAGGCCCGCGACAAGCGGGTCCACAAGGTGCAGAACATCGAGTTCGATTACCTGGCTCCCGACACGGTCGAGGAGATGTTCGCCGGGCTGGCCCTGCTGGAGCAGTGGGTCGGCCGGGCCTGGTTCCGCAACAGCGGTCGCACGGAGCCCGACGATCGGGCCTGCCGGGCCAAGGGCCTCGAACTGCTGAGTGCCGACGCCGAGGAGATCGATCGGCTGGAGGTGCTCGGGGAGCGGATGGAGAACTCCCGCCGCAAGGTGGTCGTCCTGAAGGCCCGCCAGGGCTGGGCCGAGTACCGCAAGATGATTCACTACTACGGCGTCAGGAACCTGCTGGGCTGGCTGGAGGCCGACGGTTCCAGAACCTTGGCCGCGATGACCGCCGAACTCGGCGGCCCGTGGGTGACCGAGTGGGCCAACCTCGGGGGGCAGCTCGTCGCCGGGGGCGACCTGCAACAACTGATCGAGCGGATTCTGACGCTGCAGTCGTGGGACAAGATTCACGCCGAGTACGATCGGCTGTGGGAGAAGTACCCCGAGGACAAGGCCCGCCACGGGCTGGCCGGTCTGCTGGCCCTTCACGGGCTGGCGGCCGATGACCTGACGGCGGCGCGTTGGGCCGGGATGCTCAACCGGGCCGTCGAGATTCAGCGCGAGATTGCCGAGCGGACCTTCGAGTCGCGGGCCAAGGACTACAGGAACCACTTCAAGGCGATTACCTTCTCCAGCGCCGAGGAGATGACGGCGGTGGTCGGCTGCGCCGAAGACAACGGCTTCGTCCTGCAGGTGGGCGAGGAAACCGAGGCCTTCGTCCGGCGCGTCGAAGCCATAAAGAGCAGGTGAAATGAAAGCCCAGGCGGCCCTGAAGGTGCTGGCCCTCGAACCGTACTATGGCGGCAGCCACCGGGCCTTCCTGGGCGGCCTGTCGCGGCACTCACGGCACGACTTCCGAATTCTCTCCCTGCCGCCGCGCAAGTGGAAATGGCGGATGCGCCACGGGGCCCTGGACTTCGCCCGCCGGGCACCCCGCATGCGCAGCCGTCCCGACCTCCTGCTGGCCAGCGATTTTCTGAACCTGGCCGAGTTCGCCGGGCTCCTGCCGCCCGCCTGGCAAGCCATCCCGCGAGTGGTCTACTTTCACGAAAATCAGTTGACCTACCCCGTGCCCGAGGAGTCCGAGCGCGACTACCACTACGCTTTCACCAACCTGACCAGCATCCTGGCCGCAGAGGCCGCTTACTTCAACTCGGCATATCACCGCGACGACTACTTCGCGGCCATGGAGCGGTTGCTGCGCCGCATGCCGGACCACCGGCCCTTGGGCGACCTTAGCCGGGCCCGCCGCAAGAGTCGCGTGCTGCACCTGGGTTGCGACCTGGGTCCGCTGCTCGGACAGAGGCGCCGCCGCCGCGGGCCGGCCGCAGTGATGTGGGCCCACCGCTGGGAGGCCGACAAGGACCCGGGGACCTTCTTGCGCATTGCAGCCGACCTGGCCCGCGAAGGTCTGGAGTTCAGGCTCATCCTGATGGGCGAACACTACGAGCGGGCCGCTGAAGAGTTCCGGCCGCTGATCTCGCGGTTTCAGCGACAGGGCAGAATCCTGCAGGCCGGTTACGCCGCCGGCCGGGCCGCCTATCGCCGCCTGCTGTCCCGGGCCGACGTGGCCGTCTCAACCGCCAGGCACGAGTTCTTCGGCCTCGGCATCGTCGAGGCCATCGCCGCGGGGGCCTACCCCCTGTTACCCGAGCGGCTGGCCTACCCGGAAATCCTGCCGCAGAGGCTGCACCGCGAGCACCTGTACCGAACGGAGGGGCAGTTGCGGGCAAAATTGCGGTCGGCCATCAAGCACCTGGAAAGAACGCGGCACATCGACCTGGGACCGGTTGTGAAGCGGTTTGACTGGCCGGTGATGATTGGTCGCTATGATCGCATGCTCCAGAGGGCGGCCCGTCGCCAGGTTGAAGCTGGGCCACAATGATGTGTGGCACGGCCGGTCTTGTCCGGCCGTGGCGAATGCTCCATGGCTCTCGCCACGGCGGAAGCTCCACGGCGGGCAAGCCCCGCCGTGCCACACGGCAAGAAAGTTATCCGGCCTCGCCGGAGGAAGTCGCGTTACTACTAACCCGGCCATAAATTATGCTGCATAGGCTATCGTTTTCGCCTCGAAGTACTTCCTCACGCGATGCGGCTGTTTCTGGATGCTCCGC
>JAACEH010000013.1 GCA_011682595.1 Anaerolineaceae bacterium | reverse complement strand
CGACGAGACCCCGGGCGCCATGGGAACATCCAGCACCCGCAGGATGTGACGCTTCTGGTCGGCCTCGCGGTTGGCGTCGCGGTAGGGTTTAGTCAGGTGGCCCACGCCGGTCAGCACCGTCGCTGACAGCGACCCCAGCACGGCGGCAAAGAACAGTATGTAGAGGCTGCCTTTCACTGTCGAAGCCTCCTCAAGCGGACGCGGATGGTTATCTCGTCCAGGATGGGGGCCACGATGTTGCCCAGCAATATGGCGAACATCACCCCCTCCACGTAACCGGTCAGGTTGCGGATCAGCAGCGTCAGGACGCCGATCAGGATCCCGTAGGCCCACTTGCCGCCATTGGTGATGGGACTGGTCACCGGGTCGGTGGCCATGAAGAAGGCCCCGAAGAGCAAGCCCCCGGCCAGCAGGTGCCAGGAGACCGGCCCGGCGAAGGTCCCCGGCAAAAACTTGTGGGCTGCAAAGCCCAGCAGGGCGAAACTGCCCAGCACCCCGGCCACGGTCCGCCAGTTGGCGACCCGCGTGGCCAACAGGAACAGTCCACCGGCGATAACGGCCAGGGCCGAGGTCTCGCCTATGCTGCCGGTGACGTTGCCCCAGAAAAGGTTAGCCAGAGGCTCGAAAACCCCCTGCTTGGCACTGGTCAGCGGCGTGGCCGAACTGACGGCGTCGCTGGCCGAGGCCCCGACATACTGGGCCAGCCGGCCGGTGAGCCCGCCGCCGGCAGGTGTTCGACATCTCCAGGGGATAGGCGATGGCCAGGAAACAGCGGCCCACCAGGGCCGGGTTGAAGGGGTTGCGGCCCGTGCCGCCGAAGACCTCCTTGCCCACCAGGACACCGAAGGCCACCCCCACGGCCACCATCCACAGCGGCAGGCCGGGCGGAAGTATCAGCGGAAACAATAGGCCCGTGACCAGGAAGCCCTCGTTGATCTCCTCCTTGCGAACGGCGGCGAACAGCACCTCCACCACACCGCCGGCGGCGTAGGAAACCACGATCACCGCCAGCACGCGCAGCCCGAAAAAATATACCGCGGCCGCCAGGCAGGGCGCCAGGGCCACGATGACCATGCTCATGAAACGCTTGACGTCCAGGGGGTCGCGAATGTGAGGAGCCACCGAGGTGGCCTTGCCGCAGGAAAAGAAAAAGTTCTCCGAGGCCTCGAAAACCGGCTTCAGCAGGGCCAGCTTGCCGGGCGCCTTGAAGTGAGGACGCAGCCGATCAAACAGATCGATAAGCAGCTTCATGCCTGGGCCTCCTCGGCCTCGGCCGCATGCTCCCGGCGGAGCGCCTCCTGGGCCTCCAGAAACTCCTGCCCAAGCTCGATCTTCGAGGGGCAGACCAGGCTGCACAACCCGCAACCCACGCACAGGTCGACCCGGACTCGCTCGGCCTCGTCAATCAGGTCGCGGTAAAGATAGCGATGAATCACCTGTGGCAACAGCTTGACCGGACAAACCTCCTCGCATTGGCCGCAGGACACGCAGGCCCGGGCCTCGCCGCCCAGGGCCGCCGTCTGAGGAGGCCGCGATAAGGGTAACAGTGAACTCGCAAAACAGCGGCTGTAAGAGCGCCGCCTGAAGCCCGGACGCAGAAAGCCCAGCAACTCCCTGTCCACCGCCTCCGACAGAACCGTCAGCCCCGTGCACTCGCTATCCAGACCCTTCTGCTCGGGGTCCAGGGTGCAGCCGGTCATCACACCACCGGCAATGACCCGCCGGCCCGGCCGGCCGGCGCCCAAACCCGGAATCGCCGACAGCGGGTAACCCGCCATGGCCTTGACGTGACGCGGCCGATCAACCGCCGGACCGCCAACCGAGACGATGCGAACCGTCGAGGGGCGAGAAAGAGTCAAGGCCCGGTCCACCGCCAGGACGCCCTCCACTCGCAGCGACCAGACCGGCGACCCGTCCTCCGGGGGCAACCCCAGGCGGCGGGCCAGCAAGGCGAAATTGTCGAACGGGTAACGGCAGGGAACGGTCACCGACTGTATCCAGGCGTAACCGCGAACGTGCTCCTGGACATCGTCGGCCAGGGGACTGTGAACCTGCGGCGTCACCAGGTAAATGGGCTGGTACTCCAGGAGCGATTGCAGGTGCTCCAGGCCCCGGGTGAAGGCCAGCAGGCGTTTGCCCAACTGAACGTCGCCCCGGGCCAGAAAGCTGTCCAACTGCATGACACAGACTATTATCGCCCGAGGCGCGGCGAAGGGGTTGGGCAGCCGGCCGCTGTGGGCCTCCTGGAAAAACTGCCAGGCCCCCAGCGACAGAAGCTTGTGCCGACGCATGCCCGAGGAGCCAGCATCCGGCGGAATGTGCAGCGAATGCTCGTCCGCGTGGTACGGCTCCTCGGCCGCCTGGCGAACCTTCTCCAGAACGACGTGGCCGGCCAGACGTTCCAGGCGAACCGTACCGGCCCGCGGGGCCAACAGGGGAACGTTGAACTGCCCCGGGGCAGTGGCCAGGCAGTGACCCGGCCCAACCGACTGACCTTCGCTCACCAGAACCTCGGAAAACTCAAACCGCCCGCTGCGCAAGGGAAGATACAACTCCCCCGGCTCGGACAACAACTCAACCTCGTCAACCTCGCCTGACGGCTTGCCCGACAAAACAACCTCATAACCAACACCAAACCTCAAATCTCAACTCCTCAACCAATGTCCAGCCCCAGCACACAGCGATCGAAAACTTCCTGCAGGTCGCGGCGGAAAAACGCGGATATCGCCTCAACAGCCTGCGGCCAAGGTTCGACGCACTTCAGGGCTGCAAGACACAAGGACGATACCTGCTCGCGGGCCCGCTCGGTTCCATGATAACGGGACAGGGCCAGGGTAAACTTGCCGCGTCTCTGGTCGCCGCCCAGGGTCTTGCCGGCCGACTGCTCGTCGCCCACGACGTCCAGAAGATCGTCGGCCATCTGGTAGGCCGTTCCGATACGATATCCCGCTTCCTCCAGGGCCGCGGTGAGACTCGGGTCGCCACCTCCGCAGACCTGTCCCACAAAGGCGAACAACGGCCCTGTCTTGCCGCGGGCCAGACGCAGACACGTCGCTTCGTCCAAATGTTTTTCGCGGCATAGCAGTTCCTGCTCGGCCTCAGAGCGGCACACTTCGCGAACCTTGTCCACGAAGCTCTCGACGAGCCGTCCTTCTTCCGTCTTCAGCACCATGGCTATGGCCTCACACAGCAACGTGTCGCCGACCAGCACGGCGACCGACGGCCCGGTGACTTGCCAGAGGGCCGGATGGGCGCGACGGATCAGCCCCCGGTCAATAACATCATCATGCAGCAGGCTGGCCGTGTGCACCATCTCGGTGGCGGCGCAAGCGTAGCGCAATGTCTCAGAGCCGGTCGGCCAACGGCCAAGCCCGGACAGGCGACCGGCTAGGCGAGTCCGCAACATTCTTCCCGGAATCAGTTGGCTCAGGTGATCGGGCATCCCGGCGGAAACAACACCGGCCTCCAATCGGCGGACAATCAACCTGCGAACCCGGGCTGTGAACTCCACGGGGTTTATGTTCGAAGTTGAGTTGCCGATGGTTTCAGGAGCGCCTGAGCTGGCGTGCGCGGAGTTACTGATAGCCTGGCTCATAGGTTCCTCTTCTTGACGCCATGATACTGCTCAAGCATCTGCGCCAATCCCGCAGCACAGACCGGACAAAGGATCCCATGTGGCGGGTTTCTCGTTCGGAGCATCTGATCATTGCGCCGAAGGCGCTTCAGATGTGTTGCTCTCGCCAGGCTCGGCCCAGCCTGGATGCATGCAGAAGTCCTGCCTGAACAAGTACACCTAGCGGAGCAAACCGAATGCCAATAGGACGCTAAAGGCCCGGTCCGGCAAAATGTGTCTTAAGTCGCTTGATCCGGGTCACTTACGCGGGTCCTGAAAGTGGGGAAACCAGGCCGTTGGCGACATTGCTCAACAGAAATTAGCAGAAATGGGAAAAATGGGGGTACCCGATTACCAGAAACGCGAGGCCGGGACTCACGCGTCCGGGCCAAGCCGGAGTGTAGACCGGTTCCTTCATGTTCTCTCTTCGGACTTGCGGGGCTCACGATTTGGCTCTGCGCCCGGCAGCAGCGGGGCCGCGAGCACCGACCCAAGAGTTCTGGGCTTATTCTGCTGAATCAGCCGGCAGATCTGATCGACTTCGACACCCCTCTGCGGACCATTTTTCGATATGCGCTTGACCTGAGCGCAAAGGGGGCTTAAGGTCTGAGTCTCGTACTTCGAGGCTGTTGCGAATGGTAGGCTAGAGCTGGCGGCCGCTTGGCCGCGAAGGAGAATCCAAAGATGGTGAGCATTGAAGAACGCGTCGAAGCGTTGGAGCGAAAGGTCAAGTGGTATCGTTGTCTGATCGTGGGGCTGCTGTTGTGCGCCGTCGCGGGGCTGAGCATGGGCGCAGGTGAGGCCGAGAAGGTTTCCGATGTCTTGCGGGCCAAGCGGCTGGAAATTGTGGACGCCAAGGGCACAGTGGTTTTCAGTGTCGACTCCGTTGCCGAAAAGCCGAACCCTCATGGCGGCGTCACCGGCGGCGGGCGCCTGATGCTCTTTGACAGCAAGGGCAAGAAGGTCGTCAGCGCCGGCTCCAGCCTCTTCGGCGGAACGTTTGAGATCAACCAGACTCGCAGCATGAAGCAGGAGCAGGATGTTCGAGGACAGTTGCGGGTATTCGCCACGGATTGGGGGGCGATGATCGCCCTGGTGGGCAAGGATGGCCGCCTGATGTGGAAGGAACCGACCGGCAAGTAGTGAGGTCATGAAAGGCCCCCGACCGACCGTCTTGCCGGTGCTGCTGCCGGACGGCGCCCCTTGCGATTAAGTCGCTATTGCCGGTGCCGCGCCAGGAGCGTGTGCAGCCACGTTTGCCAGCCTCCCCTCATCGTGGTCACAGACACCGTGACCACGGCACCCGTAAACCCGTGCCTCCATCACAGATTCGCCAAACGGCGTGTGATGCGTTCGCATCAGATACCAGCCCTCCGCAACGACCGGAAGCGGATTTTCAGCACTGACAAGGCCATTTTGAGCTTATTGTGAGCGATGGTGCCTGTTTGGCTCCAGAGGAGGGGCCGCTCTGTCGATATGACAGGTTGGGGCCAATAGGGCAGTGACATGAAATAGGGGGAATGCGCAAGCTGGCGTGGCGGTTTGCCAGGCCTGGGCCATGGCGGCTTCCGGTGTGCCGCCACGGCCGCTAGTGGTGTTGGCTGAAACATCCTTAAGTGGGCATGAGAGCCGGTGAATGGAGTCACCGGCCGAAGACGCAGCGGGAGAGTTGTCCGCTTTGCGGGTGTCTCCACGGAGGGGAGGGGTATTCGGATATGAAGAGGGCAGTGTGTTGCCTGGGTGGGGCGTTGCTGATTGTGCTGGGTGGCAGTTTCGGACGAACGGTTGTCCTGGAAGGGAGCGTCGGGATTCAGGAGGAGGCCGAACCGGTGGCCAGGATGGCCGTCGGTCCGCATTCTCAGTACTCCTGCGCAGATTGCCACGTGGCGCGGAAGAAAGCTTCGGATGGGGATTATGAGAGCTTCGGCAACAGCCCGTTGTGGAATACCAGGAATATCGAAGACGGCCAGACGGTGTTCGTCCTTTACAGCAGCCCCACGTTCGACGCTCTACGGACCGACATCGGTCAGCCCGACGGGGCGAGCAAGCTTTGCTTGGGATGCCACGACGGCAGCGTGTCGTTTCGGGGCAGGCGGGGTTTGATCTTCGGGGCCGACTCTCTGGCCCGCTCCCACCCGATTTCGTTTACATACGACAGTGCTTTGGCCATGCGGGTTCGCAGGCAGGGATTGAGAGACCCCAAGATCACCCAGTCCGGGCTGGGCAGCACCATCGCCAGAGATCTGCTGGACGCCGAGAGCAAGATGCAATGCACTTCCTGCCACGAGGTGCATGGCTGGGGCCAGACGCGCTCACTGTTGCGCTATCCATACAATTCGAAGAATGACGGCCCCAACACATTCTGTCGCGTGTGCCACAACAAGTGAGGGGGAGGGCTGAACCGCAAGGCTTTGGTGTGTTCAGTCGCTGTCCATTTCGTCCAGGAAGTAGCGGTTGGACGTCTTCTTGAACTCGGTAATCGAGAACAGGACGTCACTGCGCTCAGCGTCCACCGCTTGTGCCATCTCGGCGGCGAGTTCTCGCACTTCGGTCTCGCTGCGTCCGTGAACCATGGCGAACAGGTTATAGGGCCACCCGGGAAGACTCGGGCGATGGTAGCAGTGGGAGACCTGGGGGTATTGGGCCAGTCGGCGGCCCGCTTCGTCGATACGGTCGCCGGGCACGTCAAAGACGGCCATGCCGTTGGCCGTAAACCCGATCCGGTGGTGTCGCACGACGCCGCCGAAGCGGCGAATCACACCCTGATCGAGCCATTGGCGGATCTGCCGCAGCACCTGGTCGACCGGCCAGCCCAGCCGGGCCGCTATCGGGGCGAAGGGTTCCGGGGTCAGCGGGATGTCGTCCTGAAGAAGCCGGACCAGGTGTTTCTGCTCATCGTTGAGTTCGGCGACGGGGTCCGAGGGCGCGGCGGACGCGACGGCCATCTCGTTGGGTGCGGCTGCGTTGTCCTGCAAATCGAAGACGACCCGAATCTTGTAGACCGCCAGGGCCCCCAGGCTGTGGAAGGTGTCCAGGCCGGTCTCGCGGCGCAGTTGCTCGAGCGTTTGTTCAAGCTTGGCCTCGGACCGCGCCGTCAGGGTGAACCACATGTTGTAGGCATGGTGGCGGCTGTAGTTGTGGGTGACGCCCGGCAGACGGTTGACGCGGGCGGCCGTCTCGGCCAGTTGGTCGGGCGGCACCTGTGCGGCGACCAGCGTTGAAACGTAGCCCAGGCGTCGCGAGTCGAAGATCGGGCCCAGTCGTCGAATGAGGCCGCGGCCCTTGAGGTCCGCGAGCCGCTGAAGAAGCCGGCAGCCGTCGACCTTCAACCGCTTGGCCAGCACGTCGAAGGGTCGCTCGGCTACGGGCAACTGCGACTGGATGGCGGTCACGATTTTCCGATCGAGTTCGTCCATCCCGTTTTCAGCCGTTGTCTCGGCGGCGTCCGCCCCGGGTTTCTTGCCGGGGCGGAGTTTGGGCTGATAGGTGCAGAACGGCTCTTCGCTCATGTAGTCGCCGGTCAAGGCGAAGGCCCGGGCCCGGCATCCGCCGCAAACGTAGCGGTACTCGCAATACCCGCATCGGCCGCCGTAGTTGTTCGGGTCGCGTACCTCGCGGAAGACCCGGGAGGTCTCCCAGATTTTCTTGAAGTCGAAGTCCACGCTTCTGAGGTCGCCGCACTCGACGTCAAGGAACCCGCATATCTGCACCTTGCCCCGGCTGGAGATGAAGGCGAAGGCCTTGCCGCCCAGGCAGCCCTTGGGGGCATGGGCGGCTCCTGCCGCGGGGCCGCCCTGGCGGAGGATACGCTGATAGTGCGGCGCGCAGGTGACGCGCATCAGAATGTCCGGCCGATTTTCCTGCTCGGCCAGCCAGGAGAGAACCTCTTCATACTTCCGGGCCGATATCTCCTGGTCGGCGATCAATCGCCCGCGGCCGGTGGGCACCAGCAGGAAGGGATTGAAGGCCGAGGCCCCGAGGGCCACCGCCAGGTCCAGAATGGCCGGAAGTTCCTCGACATTGTGCCGGGTGACGGTGGTGTTTATCTGGAACTGCAGGCCGGCCCGCTTGGCCGCCTCGATGCCGCGAAGCGATCCTTCGAAGGCCCCCGGCACGCCGCGAAAGGCATCGTGCGACTCGGCCGTGGCGCCGTCGAGGGAGATGGAAATGTAGCCAATGCCCGAGGCGGCAAGCTTGGCCGCAGTCTCGTCGTTGATCAGCAAACCGCAGGGGGCCATGACCGCCCGCAGG
Source organism: Anaerolineaceae bacterium (assembly GCA_011682595.1). The sequence goes on along the minus strand of JAACEH010000013.1, from coordinate 18,574 downwards.
CCGAGGTCCCTGGCGTGGGCGGCGACCTGGTAGATGTCGGCCCGCAGCATGGGCTCGCCGCCGGTCAGAATGATGGTGGGTTTGGCGAAGGCGGCGATCCTGTCCAGCAGGCGGAAGCCCTCCTCGGTCGACAGTTCGTCGGCCTCCGCTGTGGGCTGTGCGGCGGCCCGGCAGTGCTTGCAGGCCAGGGGACAGGCCCGGGTGGTTTCCCAGGCGATCAGCCGCGGCAGTGGCCCTTCGGCGGCCGACGGTGCTCTTGATGGGTGACTCATGGACAACTGCTCCTGGTCCGGTTAGTTGTTGGCCGGGTCTTCGGCGGCTGCCGGCGGCGGCGCGATTTCCTCATCCGTCAGATAGCAGGCCGGGTCGGGCGCCCAGAGGTCGCCGGTGGCGGCCTCGGCCCGCGTGCGGAAGTTGCCGCCGCAGATGTCGAGGTACCGGCACTCTCGGCAACGGCCCTTGAGGTAAGGCCGCTTGTCCTTGAGCTTGGCCATCAGCGGATGTGAGGTGTCGGTCCAGATCTGGGAGAAGGGCCGCTCGGTGACGTTGCCGAAGGACACGTGCCGCCAGAACTGGTCGGCGTGGACCTTTCCGTCCCAACTGACGCAGCCGATGCCATGGCCGGAGGAATTGCCGCGGTTCATCTGCAGGAGCTTCAGCACGTCGGCGGCCCGCGGATGGTTCTCGCGCACCATGCGCAGGTACAGGTACGGCCCGTCGGCGTGGTTGTCGACGGTCAGGACCTCGGCCTTATGGCCCTGGCTGTGCAGTTCGGCCGTGCGGTCGATGATCAGGTCGACGATGCGGCGGGTCGCCTCGTGGTCCAGGTCCTCGTCCATCAGCTTGCTGCCGCGACCGGTGTAGACCAGGTGGTAGAAACAGATTCTCGGAATGTTCTCTTCTCGCAGGAGGTCGAATATCCGGGGCACCTCGTCGGCGTTGCGGCGAGTGATGGTGAAGCGCAGGCCGACCTTGATGCCGGCCGCCATGCAGTTGCGGATGCCGGTCAGGGCCCGCTCGAAGGCCCCCTCCACCCCGCGGAACTTGTCGTTGACCTCTTGCAGGCCGTCCAGCGAAACGCCGGCGTAGCTCAGTCCGACCTCGCGGAGACGATCGGCCGCCTTCTGGTCAATGAGCGTGCCGTTGGTCGAGATGACGGCCCTCATGCCCAGCGCCGTGGCCCGCGTGGCCAGGTCGAACAGGTCGGGCCGCAAGAGCGGCTCGCCGCCGGAAAAGAGCACCACCGGCGCCCCGAAGGCGGCCAGGTCCTCCAGCAGGGCCATCCCCTGCTCGGTGGTCAGTTCGCCGCCGTAATCGCAATCGGCCGACTGCGAATAACAGTGCACGCAGCGCAGGTTGCAGCGGCGCGTACAATTCCAGACCACCACCGGCTTCTTGTCGGCGGAGAATTGCAGCAGGTGGCTCGGCAAGTGCTTGCTGGACCGTCCGTACCTCAGGACGTCGGACGATTCAACCGTGCCACAGTAGAGTTTCGATATACCGATCATGCCTTCTCCCTTGATTGCAGTTGCTTTTCGTGGTCCAGCACGGCCTCGACCAGGCCGGCCGTAGTATGAGGATCGGCTTCGACGGTCGGCTCCAGCTTGAACTCCCGCAGGGTGGCCGAGGTCGACGGGCCGATGCTCCCGATGTTTACCCCCGATGAAATAATAGTCTCCAGGTCAAGGGCGGCAACCAGGTTCCTGACCGTCGATGAACTGGTGAAGGTCAGCCAGCCGATCTCTCCGCCGCTCAGCAGGCCGGCGATCCGCTCGGCGTCGGGGCAGTCGGCCACCGTGCGGTAGGCCACAATGTCGCTTACCTCCGCTCCACGGGCGGCCAGGCTTTCGGGGAGTTCCTTTGGCGCGATGTCGGACCGCGGGCACAGGATACGCCGGCCCTTCAGGTTGCCCAGGGCGGCCAGCGAATCGGCGACGGCGGCGGCTTTGTAGGTGGCCGGTATGGCGTCGGGCCGAATTCCGCGGTCGCCCAGGCGCCGGGCGGTGGCCGGACCGACCGCGCAGATGCGATTGGCCGACAGCGCCCGGGCGTCGAGATCGGCCTCGGCCAGCGCCCCGAAGAAAGCGTCGACCGCGTTGACGCTGGTAAAGACGATCCAGTCGAAGCGGGCGGCATCCTTGGCGGCCCGGGCCAGCGGCCTCACGTCCAGCGGCGGCTCGATGCGAATCGTCGGGGCCTCGATTACCTCGGCTCCCAGGGCTTCGAGGCGCGCCGAAAGCTGCGAGGCCTGTTGCCGCGAGCGGGTGACCAGGATTCGCCGGCCGAACAGCGGTCGCCGCTCAAACCAGTTCAGTTGATCTCGCAGGCCGGCCACCTGGCCGACCAGGATCAGGGCCGGCGGCTTCAGCCCCTCGCTTTTGGCCACTTCCGGCAGCGTGCGAAGCAGGCCCTGGACCGTTTTCTGGCGGGGCGTCGTGCCGCGGTGAATGGCCGCCGCGGGTGTCTCGGGGTCCAGCCCGTGCTCGATGAGGTTGGCGCAGATGCGGGGTAGATTGCCCACGCCCATGAAGAAAACCAGGGTGCCCGGCCAGCGGGCCAGGGCCGCCCAGTCAATGGCCGAGTCGGCCTTGCCGTCGGCCTCGTGGCCGGTCACAAAGCCCACGGCGCTGGCCAAGTCCCGGTGGGTGACCGGGATGCCGGCGTAGGCGGGCACCGCGACCCCGGTGGTCACGCCGGGAACCTCCTCGAAGGCGATGCCGGCCTGCTCGAGACTGAGGGCCTCCTCGCCGCCGCGGCCGAAGACGTAGGGGTCGCCGCCCTTGAGACGCACCACGGTCAGCCCCTGGCCTGCTTTCTCGACCAGCAGTTCGTTGATCTGGTCCTGCGGGATGGCATGGGCGGCCGCCCGTTTGCCGGCGTAAATCCGCTCGGCCTCTGCGGGCGCGTAGTCGAGGAGCCGGGGCGAGATGAGGTTGTCATAGACGACGACGTCGGCCCGGGACAGCAGGTCGCGGCCGCGAATGGTCAACAGACCGGGGTCGCCCGGCCCGGCGCCAACGAGATAAACTTGTCCAGTGCTCAACTGAATCCTCCAGGGGGCTTGGCCCGCCGGGCTTGGGGCTCACCTCTGCTCACGCGAATCGAGCCCGAACATCTGTCGAATTATTTCCGTAGTGGCCAGCACTTCGCTGGCCGATCCTTCCTCGGTGAGCCGGCGAAGGAAGGTCAGCGGCTGGTGAAGAATCTTGTTGCAGAGGGTGTTGGTGAACTGGGCCAGCTTCTCGCGATCGGCCTGGCTGAACTGCTTGCAGTACCTGTCGATCTGCAATCTCTGGAGGGCTTCGAGATGCTCCCGCAACAACTGAATGGTCGGCGTCACCTGGAGGGCGTCGAGCCACCGGGTGAACTGCTGAACCTCGTCCTCGATGATGGCCTCAACTCGCGGAATCTCCTGCCGCCGGCGATCGAGGTTCTCGTTGACCAGGCGGTCCAGGTCGTCGATGTTGTACAGGAAGACGTTGTCCAGCCGGCCCAGGCGGGGCTCCACGTCGCGGGGCACGGCGATGTCGATGACGAGTTGCGAGCGGCCCGACCGGCGAAAGCCGCGGGCCAGCGCCTTGTAGGTCAGGACCGGCTGCGGCGACCCGGTCGAGGTGATCATCAGGTCCGTCGTGGCGATGACCGAGGGGATATCTTCGAGGGTAATGACTTCGGTGGCCAGTGTCTTCTCCCGGGGCAGGGGGGGCGGCTGGACGGCGGACCGGTCCCCGTCGTCCTGTCGCGACAGTGCCGGGCAAGTGGGCTCCTCGGATTCCTGGAGGGCGTCGTCTTTGTCGGCCCCGGGCTTCAGGAGGACTTTGGCCAGACGTGCGGCCCGCTGGGGAGTTCTGTTGGCCACGATCAGCCGGCTCACACCGGTGCGGAGAAGGGCCCGGGCGGCGGCCTCGGCTGTCTGGCCGGCTCCGACCAGCAGCACGGTGAGCCCCTCCAGGCTGGAGAATATCTGGCGGGCCAGTTCCACGGCGGCCTGGGCCACGCTGGCCGACCCCCGCCCCAATTCCGTTTCGCTCTGGACCCGCTTGCCCACCCGGAAGGCGGCGTGCATCATCTTGTTGAGCAGGAACCTGGCCATGCGGGCCTCGAGTGCGACGCGGTAGGCCTCCTTGACCTGGCCCAGTATCTGCTGTTCGCCCACGATCTGCGAGTCCAGCGAGGCGCTCACTCGGAAGAGGTGCTCCACGGCGGCCAGTCCGTCGTGGCGATAGAAGGCCGAGCGGTCGCTGGTGGCCCGGGTGTTCTTGAGGCGGGCGATGTGGTCCAGCAGATAATCCAGCGGCTCGGCTGCGCTATTGTCGACGAAATAGACTTCCGTGCGGTTGCAGGTATCCAGGATCAGGGCCTCGGCGAAGACGTTTTCCTGGTGCAGATCGTCCAGCAGTCGTCGGGCCAGCGCCCCGCCCAGGGCGAACTGTTCCCGCACGTCCACGGGGGCCGTACGGTGGCTCAAGCCGATGACCGAGAATCTGGTTATGTTGGTCGTCTTCACTTGGCGTAGTCTCGCAGCACTATCTTGCCCGGCCGATTCAGGACAGCAATCCGCTGACAATCAGCAGGAGCATCACAATCAGGAAGCCCACGACGGCCACTCGTGAAATCCTCGACAGGGGCCACTTGGCGAAGAGCTTTCCGAAAACCGCGACCCCGTAGATCAGCCAGGCCACCGCCCCGGTCACGATCATGGCCAGGATCTTGAGGTCGAACTCGCCGGCCGGGGCGGCGCTCTTGTGGGCGGACAGCAACAGCGGCGCCGAGACCATGGTCAAGGTCATGAAGATAAACCCGGTCAGCAGGGCGAACCAGGTCATGTTGCCCAGCATTCCCAGGGGTGGCAGGCGATCGAAGAGGAGGCCGATGCGGTGTTGCTTGAGTCCGCGCTGCACCATCATGCAAAGCAGGCCGTAGGTGCCGGCGAAAGCCATCGCCGTGTAGGCCAGCATGGCGGGAATAACATGCAACTGGCCCAATCCTGACTGGGCGACCGAAGTCTCGGCGGCGCCGCTGGCGGATTTCGAGAGAAACATTGCCGCCGTGTACTGAAACAGGAAAGCCAGGCTCAGGACGAAGACCCCCGTGCGGCGATCGCGCGTGGCCAGTTCAACTATGGCATAGACCGCCGCCATCGACAGGGCCAGCACCGAGGGAATCTCATACGGCCCGGTCAGCAGGCTCCAGCCGCCGTGAAAGCCCTGCAACACCAGGTGCAGGCCGTGAATCAGAATCACCACCAACAGCCAGGGACTGCGAGTCGTAGTCCTGCGGCGCAGTGTGAAGGTGATGCCGTAGTCGATCACCAGGGACACCCAGTTGCCGGCAATCAGTATGGAACCCATTTTTTCAACTCCCGATCACACGATCCTCGTCGGCAGGGCTGGTCTGTGGCCGATCCGCATTTCGCACTGGGTTGCGGGGCCACTGGCCTTCGGCACCATGCGACGCTCCCGGCAGAACCGATCCCTGCTTGCTCCAGTTACCGTCGTCTCCGGACTCCTGCGGCTCGGCCCGTTTGTCGATGTCCAACTCGTCCATCTTCCGGTACAGGCTGCTCAGCCCGATACCCAGGACCCGAGCCGTTTTGTTCTTGTCGTAATTGTGGCTGCGCAGCACCTGCAGGATGTGCTGCCGCTCGTAGACTTTCATCACGCTCTTCAGGTCGTTCGGCGAGTCGTGGTCGGCCACCACCGGCCCGTCAAAAAAGGGCAGATGGTGCGGCTGGATCGGCCCGTCATCGGTGAAGATGATGGCCCGCTCGACGGCGTTCTCCAACTCGCGAACATTTCCCGGCCACGAATAGGTCATCATGACACGCATGGCCCCCTCGGAAACGCCCGGGCAGTGTTTGTTCAGGCTCTGATTGTACTTGGCCAGAAAGTGATCCACCAGCGGGGGGATGTCTTCCCGCCGTTGGCGCAGCGGAGGAATAACGATCTCGACCACATTGAGCCGGTAGTACAGGTCATCGCGGAACCGTCCGGCCTCGACTTCCTGGCGCAGGTTGTGATTGGTGGCACAGATAATCCGGGCCTTGATCTCCAGGGGCTCGGTGCCGCCGACCGGCAGCACGCGCTTCTCTTCAATGGCCCTGAGCAGCTTGGCCTGGATGGCCAGCGGCATGGTTGAGATTTCGTCCAGAAAGATTGTTCCGCCCTCGGCATGGCTGAACAGCCCGAGCTTGTCGTGGCTGGCCCCGGTAAAGGCCCCCCGCTTGTGGCCGAACAACTCGCTCTCGACCAGCGACTCCGGCAGGGCGGCACAGTTGATGGCCACGAAACGTCCCCTGCGGTCCGGTCCGCCGTAGTGGATGGCCCGGGCGATCAACTCCTTGCCGGTGCCGCTTTCGCCGCTGATCAGGGCCGTGGTTCTCGTGCGGGCCAGCTTCAGGGCCAGGTTAAGCACATTTCGTAATGCCCCGCTCTGGCCGATGATCGACTTGAAATCGAACTGGCCCTCCAACTCACTCAGCAGCAGGCGGTTTTCCGTGGTCAGCCGCCGCAGGTTGAGCAGCCGCTGAACCTTGATCAGCAGATCGTCGAAAACCAGCGGCTTGGTAACGTAGTCCATCGCCCCGCGATTGATGGCGTCGACTGCGTCTTCGACCGTGCCATAAGCGGTGATCATGATGATCTGCGTCTCCGGCGCGATCTGTCTGGCCCTGGCCAGCACCTGCAGACCGTCGAGGCCCGGCATGCGGATGTCCAGCACTGCAATGTCGATGTCCGAGTTTGACAGGTGCTGCACCGCCTCGAGGCCGTCTCTGGCGGTGGCAACCTTGAAGCCCTGGTCACCGAACAGTTCGGCCAGGGCATCGCGGATCGCGCTCTCGTCGTCTGCGATCAGTATCTTCTTGCTCATCTGTTCTGTCTACCTCCTGAGGCGCCGAAGGCCTCACCTCTCAAGGTCCTCGTGCGCTTTGGGGCCGGGGGACGCCGCCGGGAACGACACCGTCACCGTGGTCCCCTCTCCCGGTGTGCTCTGGATGCCGATGGTTCCTCCCTGACTTTCGACCAGCCGATAGCTGACCGCCAGGCCAAGTCCGGTGCCACGGTTCGGGGCCTTGGTTGTGTAGAAGGGCTCGAATGCCTGGCGGACCCCCTCCGGCGTCATCCCGCACCCCCAGTCCCGCACCCGCACCCTGACCCAGCCGTTCTCGAGGCTTCTCTCGATGCAGACCACCGTCTTGCCCTGGCCCTCCTCAATCGCGTCGAGTCCATTGAGGACCAGGTTCAGCAGCACTTGCTGAAACTGCTGGGGATTGATCAGCACCATCGGCAAGTGGTTGTTGCGAACGCTCTCGACACTGCCCCGGCGGTCGTGCCGGCTGTAACGCAGAATGCCCAGGGTATCTTCAATCAGGGCGTCCAGGTCGACCATGGCCCGCTCGACCGAGGCCGGCCTGGCGAACTCGACAAGCTGGCGGACAATCCTGGCGATTCGTTCGACCAGTTCGTGGATCTTCTGCAGATGCTCGCGCTGATCCGGAGTCGGGTCGTGCCGCCTGAGCACCTGGACGATGGCCGACAGGCCGGCCAGGGGGTTGCCTATCTCGTGGGCCACACCGGCGGCCATGGTGCCGATGGCGATCATCTTTTCGCGCTGGCCCATCTCGCGCTGGCTCTCTTTCAGCTTCTCGCTCATGGCCATGATTTCGCTGTTGCGGGCCCGCAGACTCTGCTCCAGTTGCCACTGCTCCGTGACGTCCTTGGCCACCACCATGTAGCCGAGGTGCTTGTTCTGCTCGTTGTGGACACAGGAAGCACTGGCGCTGAAGCGGCGCGGCGGCTGGCCCGGGTCGCACGGCGCCTCGAGCTGAAAAACTTCCAGGCCCGAGGGTGGCGAGGCCTGCCGGAGTTTCTCAATGTGTTTCTCGATCTCCGCTGGCAAGGTCGGATCATGGCCCTCGGGACGCCGCGGACTTTCGCCCCGTCGAAACCAGCGGGTGAAAGCGGGATTCTCCAACAACATCGTCCCGTCGGCCGAAATGAAAACAACCGCCTCGGTCATGCAGGAGATGATGGCATTGAGCAGATCGCGGCTGCGAGCGATCCGGGCCTCGGCCCTGATCAGGCGAAGGCGGATGGTGGTCGTTACGAAAGCCGTGAAGTAGATCGCCGCGGCCAGGGCTCCGAGAATCGAGGCCACGAAGGCCCATCTCTGAAAGTGGTTGCCGGGAAACCGGAAGGGCAGCGGATGGTGCAAGGCGGGGAACTGGGCCTGCAGAACAGCCACGGCGGCGAATGCCGCCAGCAGAACGGTGGCGACCAGGTAGCCGGTGTGTCGCGGCAACAGCAGGCCTGCGGCTGCAACCGGCAATACGTAGAGGATGACCATCGGATTCTCAACCCCGCCGCAGAAGAAAAGCAGGGCTGTAAGGGCCAGTCCGTCGGCGATTATCTGGCCCGAGCAGAGCTGCAATATGCGGCTCGGCGTCTCTACCCAACCCTTTCGCAGGGTCAACCTGATGAGCAGGTTGTAGCCCAGCATAGCCAGGGCGATTGCCGCCAGAGGAATCGACTCCTTCAACAGGCCATGCCACGTCCCGGCCACAGTCAGGCCGAGCAAGGCTATGGCCACGACGAGCCGCACGCGCAGCAACCACGGCGCCTGTCGGGCCCGGCGGCTTGGGTGGCCCGACAACGAATCCTCAGGTTCGACCATTGGACGGCGACGATTGTCTGTGGCGTTCACAGGGTGCTCGAAAAGCGGTGACAGTGTCAACTCCAGCTATTCATCAGGCAGCGGCATTCCCCGGTTATCGCGACAGTAGCGATCTGCCCCCAGGGGCTCTCACAACTGAGAAGTATAATCAATCTTTTCCGATAGTCAAGAACAAATGCCATCGATGATCTTCGCCAATCCACCAGAAATGGTAATCACCGGGGGAAAAAGAGCCTTTGTGCGCGATTCTGAGAGAAAAAGGCACTTGGTTTACCAAATGGGGGAATATCCGGTAGGGTGGCTCCCTATACAAAATACAAAAAAATGGATTCTGGCTGATGCGCCTGCTCCCTTGGTGAAGCTCAATTGTCAGAAGGAGGCGGTCCCTGGCCCGGTTTTGGAGCCGTGGAAGACTGGCCCGGCTCGGATGAGGGCGGTTTTTTCGGGTCCGACTCCGAGGACGAAGGCGCCTGGCCCGGTTTGGGAGCCGGGGCGGGCGGCTTCGGGCCCACACCGAAGGCGTAGACGGCTATCTTGTTGACGCCGAACTGGTTGGCAACCAGGAGCAGGTATTCGGCCTTGAACTCCTTGTCGATGAGACTGCGAAAAGTCTCCAGGCTGGTCTTGTCGATGATCAGTCCCGCCGGCATTCCCATGCTTTCGGGACCGGACGTCACCCCGCCAAAGTAGAGCAGGAGCTGACCGTCGGGAGCGAAAATCTGGACGATTTCCCACTGCGAGTCGGCGACATAGATCCTGCCCTCGGGGTCGATCGCTATGCCCTTGGGCCGGGCGAAATATCCCGGGCGGTCACCCGGCGCTCCATAGGTCCTGATGAACTTGCCGGTCTGATCGAACTCTTTCACAGTGGTCAGTTCGGTGTCGACCACGTAGAGATTGCCGTTCGACCCGATCTCAAGGTTGGTCGGCATGCGCAGCTGGGTCGGGCCGGTGCCCTTGCTCGAGATGGTTGACAGCAGCGAGCCGTCCTTGGACCAGACTTCAATCTCCGCTCCCTTGACGTCGACCACAAAAAGCTTGTCCTTCCAGATGGCCAGGTCGATAGGCATGCAACTGTCGGGGTCCCCAATCTCTCGCAGGAACTTGTCATTGGCGTCGAACACCACTACGCGGCGCTTGTCGGTGTCGCAAACGTACTTGGTTCCGTCGCTGTCGATGGTGATGTTCACGGGATTCTTAATCTGCTCCGGATTCCCCAGCACGTTGTAGGTCTTGTTTACCATGTCGATCACATGGACCAGCTTGTGCCCCAGATCGCAGATGTAGAGCTTGCCGTTGCTGATGGCCATGCCATAGGGGTTCTTTATGTCGCCGCGTTCTTCCTCGCTGGCCCCGGTCACGAAATCGCTGAAGGAAGAGCGTCTCTCGAGCCAGTGCTCGGCGCTGCTGAAGCTGACCAGGAACTGCAGGCGCGGAATGTCCGGCGGCGACGGATAGAAGATGAGGTTACGTTCCTGCTCCTGCGGTTTGTTGCACCCGGTGAGGACCAGCAACAGGAGGGCTCCGAAAGTCAGAAACGATGCCAATCGACCACTGGTGCTCATTGTGAACCTCCCAAACCGACTGTGACCGCTGTTTTCATCTTACATGCAGATTGTACCAGACCCGCCCGGCGGACCAGGTGATGATTCGGGTCAATGGCGACTTCCCCGGCACGCTCTGTTAGTCGAGAAATCCTGAGTTTGTGCCGCTCCGGATCGCCGCCCAAGGCCGCGTCCTGCCACGACGGTGCAAGAACCGGCCAGCCGGAAGCACCGGCCCCGACCAGCCCGGATTTCCCGGCTATCCATTAGCAAAACCTATACCATTGTTCGGCTGAAACCGACAATCTCATGCAGAAAAAGGTCATTTCGGGGCCGGGGACTGCACCGAAGCGGCGCTACAGCCGCCAGGCCCCCAGGGGGCCGACACTCGGCCGCAGCCATAATTCCGCCTGCATTCCTCACAAAGGGAGGCCCTGTTTCCGGACATGGGAAAATGCAATCCCAGGTATAACCGCCTGCCGGAACCAGGCCTTGTCCGACTTGTTGTGGCGATTGAGACCCGTTATGACGATAAAAAATGCGGTAGAGAGCCCTTTTTTTGGTGTCGTATCGGGCACAGGATTTGCACACTATGAATTGTTTGGGCTCTCGGTGTGCGCTTTGGCAGCGGTGGTCTGCCGCTGCGCCGTGGGCGGACCTGCGTCGCCCGACGCCGGCCAGGCCAGGCCGAGCGCGACACGCGTCGTGAAGTCTCGAGTGGGAGACCCCCCCCGGGGGGGGCGAAGAGGCAACACGGGTTCTGAGAAAGTGGACACGAATAGACACGAATTACAGTGGAGTGAGAAATTGAAGAACTGGCAGAAACGTGGAATGTGGCGCCCTGTCCGGGCGCTCTGGGTGACTCTTGGCCTGCTCCTGCTGGTTGGCGCTGTGGTCCTCGGCCAGGAAGACAAAGCTGCTGAGGACACTGTTCCCGTCCCGGCGGACAAGGTTCCCGAGATCGCTGCTCCTGGTCCCAAGGGCGAGACCCCCCGAAATGATACGCCCGATCAGGAGCGCAAGGCGCCGGAGAATCTGGAAGAGGGAGCCTCGTGTGTGGCCAAACAATGTCACGACAACCTGGCCTCGGGACCGTCCGTCCACAAACCGGTGCTCCAACAGGGCTGCGAGCTTTGCCACGAGCAGCAGGGTGCGAAGCACGCCTTCGAGCTTGCGGAGAAGCCGCCGGAGCTCTGTTTCATGTGCCACACGGACATGACCAAAAACAGAAAGTTCGTGCACGAGCCGCTGAAAGAGGACGACAAGTCCTGCACTTTGTGTCACAACCCCCATGTCGGCAAGAGCAAGATCAAGGGCTTGCTCAGGAAGAAGACAGTCAACGCCCTATGTCTGCAGTGCCATCGCGACGTCGCCAGGGGCGGGCTGTATCATACGGCGGACAAGGCCGAGAAGGGTTGTGTCGGATGCCACAATCCGCACGCTTCCGACAGGCCCAAGCTCCTCCGCGCGACCGGCGACGGCTTGTGCTACAAGTGTCACGACGCCGTCAAGCAGGAGGTGACCGGCGGCAAGAGTGTCCACGGTCCGATGAGCCAGGGGTGCCGGACGTGTCACGATCCTCACAAGTCCCGGGCGGGCAAGGGGCTGGCCAAGAGCGGCCTGGCCCTGTGTCTGACCTGCCATTCTGATTTCGAGGCTACGGCTGCGGCCATGGAGACCCGGCATTCACGTCTGGCCGAGGGAGCGGCCTGTCTGCGGTGCCACGGACCTCATGGCGGGAAATATAAGCTCCTGCTGCGAAACACCTCGCAGGCCCTCTGCCTGGAGTGTCACAAGGACGACATCAAGTCCGATGACGGGACAATCATAGAGGGTCTGGGCCACCTGATCGACAGCGGAGCCCGGTTGCATGGCCCGCTGGCCAGGGGCGATTGTGCCGGCTGCCACGAGCCGCACGGCGGGGCGGGTTTCCGCTTCCTGCGAGGTTCGTATCCGGCGACCTTTTACAGTCCTTATGCTGAGGAGGCCTACGGCTTCTGTTTCAGTTGTCACGACGCCTCGCTGGCCCGGGAGCGGCGCACCGCGTCGGCCACCCGGTTCCGTAACGGGGACTTGAACCTCCACTACCTGCATGTCAACAAGGCCAACAAGGGACGTACCTGCCGGGCCTGTCACGATCCGCACGGCAGCAAGAACAAGCACTACGTCCGGGCATCGGTTCCGTTCGGCGAATGGCAACTGCCGATCGGCTTTGTTGCTACCGAACATGGAGGGACATGCTCGACAGGATGCCACCAGAAGAAGAGCTATGACCGCATCAATCCGGTTTCGTATACCGCGCCGCAATCGCCGCCGGTTGTGCCGAAAGAAAGCCGGCCACCGTCTCCCGCCCCGTAGAGGGCGAGAGGATGCATCCCCGGCCGCAGCAGGTCAAGGGGTATTGCAACAGTCCCTATAGATGCAACCCGGCCGAACAGGACATGTGTGCCGTGCAGGAAAAAACACAGACAAGCGTTCAGGATCGCAATGGCCGAGCCCGGGCGCCCGCCTGGCGCCACCTTGGCGGCGCGGCACTGGTGGGACCGCTGCTGTTGGCCTTCCTGGTCTACACCGGGTGCAGCGAAGCCACGCGATACCGGACGCTGTCGTTCTTCTTCGACGGCGTTCCGCCGCCCGAGGGCATGGAGCCGCGGACTCCCGAAAAGGTGGTCGGTCCCTGGGGCGTTCCCGTCGACCCGAACGCTCCCAATTTGCCGCCAAGGTTCTCAGAGGGCCGGCCTGAAAAGGAAGCCCAGCCCGAGGCGGTGTACTATCATGAGCCCTACAAGAAGCGGCGCTGCGTATCCTGTCACACTCCCGAGCGGTCGTATGCCATGGTTACGCCGATTCCCGGGCTGTGCATGAAGTGTCACTCGGACGTGTTTCCCCGGGAGGCCTCCGACTGGGTTCACGGTCCGGCCGCCGCCGGCGGCTGCCAGTTGTGCCACCGGGGCCACGAGGCGCCCAATCGCAATCTGCTGCCCAAGCCCGAGCCCGACCTGTGCTGGACTTGCCACCAGGCGTCGCGTGTCCTGAGCCGCCCTTACCACGTTGACACTGGCCGGCAGAAATGCTCGGCCTGTCACGACCCCCACGTTGCCGGCAACCGCCTGCTGCTGGCCGATTCCAGAACCTATCGCCGGCGCGGCACCAGGGGGTCGGCCCGCAGTGTGCACAGCGCCTGGAGCCGCGATGACTGCACGAAGTGCCACATTCCGGAGCGGTCCAACATGGTTATCGAAAACGTTGACGAAGTGTGTGTCACCTGCCACGATGACCAACTGCGGCCGGTCGCCGGCCGGCAGGTGCACGCCCCGGTTCGCCAGGGGCAATGCACGCTCTGCCACACCCCTCATAAGTCGATTCTGCCGAACCTGATCAAACCCGCCGCGGAGGAGATCTGCTACACGTGCCATTCAGCGGATGAAATCCGCGTCTCGACCCATCCCCGCGTCGAGCGGGCTGATTGTCTACTTTGTCACCAAGGTCACACCGCTAAAGGCGCCTACTTGCTGAGGCCGGGGATTCCCCTGGTCCGCCGGGCGCCTCGCGCCGGGCCCTCAGCCAGCGGGGTCGGCGACAGCACTGAGCAGATGGGCCCATGATGTGTCTGAAGCGTGCGACAGTCCTGGTATTCTCGCTCGCGGCCCTGGCCGCGTCGCACACCGTCTATGGCGGGGAGCGGCGATATCCGATTGCCCCGGTGCGGGTGCTGGACTTTGGCGGCGCCCTGTCGTTGCGCGGCGACGCCCGTAGCGAAAAAGAGACGACCGGTTCCTCGGAAGATACGACTGAAGAGCGTGACAGCTTCTTCGAGGAAAGCCTCGAGCTGCGCAGCCGGGGCTACCTCTACCATCCCAACCTCTTTGACTGGGACCTGGCTGCGCGGCTGGGCCTGAACCAGGAGCGGATCTCGATTGACGACCTCAACATGGACACCGACGGCAAGCTGTTGGGCTATTCGCTCGGTGGAGTTGTGCTGAGGGAGAAGCCGGTCTCGTTTCGGGTGCACTCATCCGCCAGCCAGGATGTTCTGACCCGCGACTTCGCCCGCTCGGCGACCCTGGATAGCCGGCAGAACACCCTGGAGGTCTTCAGCAAGGGCCGCTTCCCCATGAGCCTTCGCCTTGAGGCCTCTGAATTGAACGAGATAGGCGACCCTCGCGACGACCTGAAGAAAACCGGCTATGCCCGCTATTCGGTCACCGACCGGCGGAACCTGGATTGGTTCACCGAACTGGTGCTCGAACGTGAGGACACGGATGAGACCACCGTCTTCACCCAATCCGGCGGCGGCCAGTCGACTACCCAGGACCTTTCGCTCAAGCGCAACGAGATGAACCTGTCGGCTCGCTGGAAGTTCGGGCCCGAGGGAAAAAAACACTCCTTCAACAACCGGCTGCGAGTTCTGGACCGAACGGGTTTTTTCCCCGACCGGATCTTCAGCAATCAGGCCGAGTTGACCCTGGCTCACACCAAGACTTTTTCAACCTTTTACCGTCTGTTGTTGAACGATGACACCAGCGATGTCGAAATGGAAAAGACCGCCATAGGCGAAGCAGGTTTTTCCAAGAGTATCTACGAGAGTCTCAACGTTTCGGGGCGGCTCATCTCGACCAGGCGGACGTTTGAGGCCAGCTCGGAAGAAATCGTCGGCGCCTTCCTCGACCTTCAGTATCGCAAGCGGACCGCGATCGGCAATTACGACTCGTCGCTTCTTCGGGGGCGGGAAGAGGAGAAAGAGGAAATCGACACCGAGGCGCGAGTTGTCCTGGGGCGCAGCGTCGCCCTGAGCGACATCACTTACGTGAGCCTGGGCGAGGAGCAAATCATCCCCGGTTCGATCACCGTCATGAACCGGTCACGGACGATCGTCTATGTTGCCGGAGGGGCGGCCCCCGACTACGCCATTCGCCGGACCGGCAACCTGACCGAAATCGCGCGGCTGGTAACCGGGCGAATCCTCGACGGCGAGATCGTCCTGGTCGACTTCCGGGTCCGCACGGCCCGCGAGGCCTTTTTCAAGACCGACACCGTCGGCTGGACGAACCGTCTCGATCTGAAGGCACTGCCCCTGGCGGTCTATTTCAACACCCGTACACGGGACGAAAAGCTCAGCTCCGGAGACGACCCCGGCAACCTCGACCTGGAGACCCTCAGGCTGCTTGGCGTTGAGTTGGACCACAAGGGGTTGACCGTGGCTGTCGAGCGTGAGCGGCGCGAACATCGGCTCTTTCCCTCGTCGACGGCGGACCGGCTCAGGGGACGGTACCGCGGCCGCTTTGGCCGCAACACCAGTTTCTCACTGAGCGGCCTGACCGAACAGCTCATCTACGATGACGCCGCGGCCTTCGATTTCGAACCGGGGCGCGACCAGTTGAAGACGCTGCGGGGCAATGCCAACCTGAGCACCAAGATCGGGCGGAACAGCCTGTTGAACTTCGATGCCGAGTTCGTCCGCACGGAGGGCCGCGAGAACAACGAGCTGGTCCGCCTCAGCGTGTCGTTTGACTGGTCTTATCGTGATCTTGACTTTTCCATTGAAGCGCGACATAACATATACCAGCAGGAACTCAATGAAGGGACCTCTGATGCCGTTCTTTTCAACATCACCCGGCGCTTCTGAATCCACTTTCAGCCGCCCGGACCGGGGCCGCCGGGAAGCCCTTGCCGCCGTGAGCCTGTCAAACGGCGCCCTGCCGGTCTTTCTGGCGGCGGTACTGGTGCTGGGCGGCTGCGCCGGTTCGCAGGAACGCAAGAGCGTGCACCGCATATGGCCTCCGCCGCCTGCGGCCCCGCGAATCGAGCTTCAGCAGATTGTCCAGGGCCCCACGGACTTCAGCCAGCCGGGATTCTGGGAACGAGTGGCCGATGTTTTCACCGGCCAGAAGAAGCACCGGCTCCTGCGGCCCCAGAGCGCAGCAGTTGGAGACGACGGGCGACTCTACGTGGCCGACCCCGAGCTGCAGGGGGTTCATATCTTCCAGTTCAACAGCTCCAAGAGCGAGTTCCTGACCCGGGCCGGCCGGCAGTTTTTCGTCTCGCCGGTGGCCGTGGCCGTTTGCACCGGCGGCAAGCTGGCCGTCGCCGACAGCGCCCTGGCCAAGGTTTTCCTGTTCGGGCCCGACGGGAAATTCGAGAAGACGATCGAAAAGCCTGGCGGCTTCGCCCGGCCTACGGGGCTGGCCTTCGATGCCCGACGCAAGCTGCTCTATGTCGTCGATACGCTGGCCAACGAGGTCTGCGTGTTCGACCTGTCGGGCCGCCTGGTCCGCCGCTTCGGCTCGCCGGGCACGGCCGCAGGGCAATTCAACTACCCGACCTACATCTGCCTTGACGCGGCGGGGAAGGTCTATGTGACCGACTCGCTCAATTTCCGAGTGCAGGTCTTCGACCAAAGCGGCCGATACCTGTTCCATGTCGGGCAGCTCGGGGATGCTTCCGGTTTTATGGCCGTGCCCAAGGGCGTCGGCGTGGATAGCTTCGGCAACATTTACGTCGTCGATTCGTACCTGACGACCGTACAGGTTTTCGACCAGCGCGGCCGCTTTCTGCTGGCCTTCGGAGAGCGGGGGGACGGGCCGGGATCGTTTCATGTGCCGACAGGGTTGCTGGTCGATTCGCAGAACCGGATCATGGTCTGCGATTCGCACAACAATCGCCTGCAGATCTTCCGGTATATTGGAGAGGACAATGAAAAGGCGCCTGATGCTCGGCAGCGCGGCCCTGCTGGCCGTTAGCCTGCTGTCGCCCGGCGAGGCAGAGGCCCAGGCCTCGAACGTTTCGGCGACCAAGCACAACCTGTCGGCCAGCGGACCGGGGCCGGTCAAGGTGGCCGGGACCCAAGCCGTGTGCAAGTTCTGCCACACCCCGCACGCGGCCAACCCGATTGCGCCGCTATGGAATCGGCACGATCCGGGCACCTACTATGAGACCTACGAGAGTTCGACCCTGGTGGCCACGGTCGGCCAGCCCACGGGAAGCTCACGCCTGTGCCTGAGTTGTCACGACGGAACCATCGCCCTGACCCAGACCTATAACCCCCGCAACGCCATCCCGGGGACCGTTTATCTGACCTCCCAGGACCGGGGCTACATCGGAACCGACCTGTCGGACGACCATCCCATCTCTTTCCGCTACAGCGCGACCGTGGCCACGCGCAAAGGCGAGCTGCGCAGCCCGTCGATGCTGCCGGATACCTTGCCCCTGGACGACGAGGGCCAGCTCCAGTGCACCACCTGTCATAACGTCCACGACGACAGCTACGGCAAGTTTCTCCGCATGGACAACCAGGGCTCCGCCATGTGCATAAGCTGCCACGAGCTCAACGGATGGCCGGCCAGTTCGCACGCCACAAGCGGCGCCTCGCTGAGCAGGTCCACGCGAGAAACGTGGGACAACGTGCCCTATACCACCGTTCGCGCCAATGCCTGTGAAAACTGCCATCGGCCGCACGGTGCCGGGGGACGTCAGAGACTCCTGCGGAGGGAGGCCGAAGAGGACAATTGTTTCGCCTGCCACGATGGGACCGTGGCCGCCAAGAACATCGCCGCCGAGCTGTCCAAACCATCGGTCCATCCGGTCACGCGGACAACCGGCGTGCACGATCCGGCGGAGGACCCCTCGACCATGCCGCAACACGTTGAGTGCGCCGACTGCCACGACCCCCACCAGGCCACCGACAGTCCGGCAGCTCAGGCTCCGCTCCTGAAACCCTCGATGAAAGGCGCCTCGGGCATCACGCGGACCATGCAGTCCGCAGCGCCGGCAACATACGAGTACGAAGTCTGCTACAAGTGCCACTCGCAGCGCAACGCCGCCAGCACGCCGGTGGTCGACCGCGTGGTCCGTGACAACAATATCGCCGAGGAATTCTCACCCGCCAACGCCAGCTACCACCCCGTCGAAGTCCAGGGCAAGAACCTGAGCGTGCCCAGTCTGCTGCAGCCGTACAGGACCACCACGATCATCTATTGCACAGACTGTCACGGTTCGGATTCGGGCGCCAACGGCGCCAAGGGCCCCCACGGCTCGACCTTCAGGCCGCTGTTGAAGCGGGCCAATGTCACGATTGACAATACCACCGAGAGCCCGGCGGCCTATAGTCTGTGCTATGGATGTCACAACCGGGCCAGTATCCTGGCTAATGACAGCTTCAGGAAGCACCGCAAGCACATCGTCAACGAGCGGACCCCGTGCTCGGTCTGTCACGACCCCCACGGCGTGAGACTGAACCAGTTCCTGATAAACTTCGATCGCGACGTCGTTCTGCCGAGTAAAAAAGCCGGCAGCGGCCCGACGTTCGATAGTTCGACGCCCGGACGGGTCAGTTGTACTCTCCTCTGTCACGGCAAAGA
>JAACEH010000197.1 GCA_011682595.1 Anaerolineaceae bacterium | reverse complement strand
CGGGCGAACCGTCGCGAGTCACAAGGCCGGCAATTCCGCACATGGTGTTCCCCTGCCCCGGCCGTACGGCCCGCTATGGGCGGTCAGGACGATTGCCGTTCGGCGAGGCGGCCGAACTGGTAGACGGAGTTCCCGAGTCGCCGCAGTCGCCGGGCGATGGCGTTGGCGAACGGCCCGCTGACCACCATCAGGTAGCCGATGCCGAGACGGTGACCTTCGTCGATAGTTTCGTCGTCCAGGCCGCGCTCGGCCAGATGCAACATCAGCTCCGAGAAGGCGGGCCGCGCCCGGCCGCGACGGACCTCGAATCGGCCGCCCAGCAGATGGTCCAGGGCCGCCGCCAGGCCGTCGCCCTCGACCGTCGTCATGGCGTGGACAACGCGCTTGACCCTGTAGCGGGCCAGAACGCTGTGCAGGTGCCCGGCCAGGACAGGCGCCGGCTGAACGAGGGCGGCGCCACTGGCGATCATGGCGCCCGGCAATCCGGCCGCCGGCTTGAGGGCCGAGAGGATTTTCCCGGCGGGTTTCACGGCTGTGGGCCAGAGGCGGTTTGAGCCCACGGCCAGGACGACGTCGCCGGGCTCGAAGCGCCGGGGGTTCATCATCCTGGCCCGCTCGACAACGCCGACCGCCGAGACGGCCAGCCAGGGGGGTCGGGCCTCGGCCCTTTCCCCCCGCTCAGCCGGCGAGTCGTCGATGAAGGCACAATCGGCGGCGATGCAGGCCTCGGTCACACCGTTGCGGACCTGCTGTCGCACGGCTTCGCGGCCGCCCCGGATGATGGCGTGAAGCAACAGCGGCTCGGCAGCCTCGGTGGCGATGCGGTTGAGTGTGCGGGCCGCCAGGTCGGCGCCCAGGAGCCGGGCCGCCCCGGCGCCAAGCCAGCGCTTGACGTCGGCGGCCTCGGCGGACAGGGCGGATGAGATCAGGACCGGGCGGCGGTAGTTGCGGCGGAACAGTTTCTGCTCGTAGTCCAGCGAGACCCTGGCGGCCAGGTCGCTCGCCGCCGGCAGGACTCGCGGACCGAACGTTCGATTCGTCTCCGGCGGTGAAGCCATAGCTCTCCCCTGCTGGGTGCGGGTTGTCCTGGCAAGAGTATAGACCGCCGTCGGCGGATCAGCAAGGGGGAGGCGGGCCTGAACCGGCCTTCGGCGGCCACGGCATGCCGTGGCCCTACGTCTGGAGTTCCGGAGTTCCGAGGGGTGGCCAGGTTGAACCTGGGCTACAATGATGTGTGCCCGCGGCCGGTCTTGCCCGGCCGTGGGCACATGGTTGATTCCTCTGACAGTCACTCACTCCGTCCGGCCACCCGCCGAAACTACAGAACTCAGAATTCGAAGGCGCGATTCGGGTAGCATCAATGTACGATGGTGCTGATTGCTGCAAGGGATTCTGAGGCTGCCGCCGAGGAGCCTGTAATGCTTGACTACGTTGCGATGGTGCCATCGTATCACGACATGTACGGAAAGCACTGCACCTTGGCGGAACTTGTTTCGCTATTAGGCCGATTCTCGGTGACCGATTGGGTCTGGCAATTCTCGCGACTTTCCTGCTTGCTCTGTGGGGACCGTCACATACAAGGAGAGTACGCTGGAGCCTTCCTCCGGTGGATTGTCCCTCAGCCCCTGAAAAAGACTCTGAAAAAGTGGTGCGACGGGGTCGCCAAACAAAGCGCGATACCGGTGCTTTTCACTGAAAGGCACGTGGGTATCTTGACAGAGCTGGCGATTATCTATGCAGCCGCCGAGGTGCCGACCCCAATGAGGGACGGCGACGAACGGGTGATCTTTGACGCATTCCTAATGCTCGTCGATCTGGAGCAGCAGCGGCAGACAAGCAGGATCGAGGGCAGGAGTAAGGCTGACGAACTTGTGACGCAGTCCATAACAGTGGCCGAGCGATCACTGTTAATTGACCCACTGCCCGCCCTGGCCCGCGGTGGAGAGTTGTATCAGGTTGCCACAGAGAGCGAGGACCCTCACATCCTAGAGTGGGCAAAGCTGTTTCAAGCGGCCACTGGCTACTCGCTACATTCGTATTTCGCTGGAGGACTCTGCGCGTTGCTGTGTGCTTATACTCTTACACCCGATCAGATTGCAACGGAGTGGAAACCACTACCCACAGAACTCAAGGGCAACAATGGAGAAGCGATTGCCGACGTGCCAGGCGCATATCACGCCATGAAATGCCGCACGACCGAAGAGATAGCCCGTGTGATCACCAAGCTCGAACCACTTGGGCGACCTGACGATTTTAATTTGATACCACTCAAGAAATCCCCCCTGTTGCGGCTGTCCCAAGGATCGATATTTCCGCTGCATACAGGCAGTGTGGCTGACAGCCTCTGCGAAGGCGTTTACTACGAGGTACTTGCTGCATCCATCAAAGGGCGAATCAAACAGAATCGATGCCACGTAGGCGGTGTTTTCGGAAAACTGTTTGAAAAGTATTGCATGAGGCTTCTTGAGGATCGCTTCGGCGATCGGTTGCTGCCAAATCCGGCGCGGCGTGACAATGGGGAGGAAGCAGCAGACGCCATAGTGCTTTGCAGCAAGGGCGTCATTCTGTTCCAGATCAAGGGCAGCCATGCTCTTGCAGCAATTCGTTATGCCATCAAATCGCAGGAGGAAAACGACAAGGCCTTCGCAAAAACGGGACTTACCGATGCAGTCAGTCAGATCAAGGATAGCATCTTGTTCCTTAGACAAGACTTGGTTTCTGACCTCCCTGACTACGGCTCGACGCATGAGCTTGTCATACAGCCTGTCGTTGTTACATACGAGCAGGTCTCTGTGTTCGGCCTGGAGCAGCCGTTTGTGGAAGGCCAAAGAGAACTGGCCAAGGTCGATAGGCATGTTCGCCCACTCGTATTGATGAGCGTGCACGATGTGGAGGATTTGTGTGCGCTTAAAGATGGGCTAGAAATCTGGGATGTGCTGACCGAGCACATCCAGAGGCCCAACTGGCGAGTTGAATCGCTGCACAACTTCGTCGTGACCACACACAAGATATCTTCTGACAAAATTAGAGATCGTAGGGAAAGGATTTGGCAACGCCTTAAGAAGGCTCTCCTTCCAAGGCAGTGAAAGCTCTTCCTCGCCTTGTTCGCTTCCGTGCCATGATAAAAAGATATCGTCACCGATCATGGGCGTCAACGAAATAAGGAAGGTGTCATCGGAACCTGGCCTTCGGCGGCCACGGCATGCCGTGGCCCTACGTTCAGATTCAGACGACTGAAAGTTAGAACATGGTCAGTTGGTGGCGTTCCATGGCGTACTTGCCGTGGCGGGCGCCTATGGGGACGGGATAGCGGCCGGTGAAACAGGCGGCGCAGTAGTCTCCCGGCGGCTGCGAGACACAGGACAGCATGCCCGGGACCGAGAGGTAGCCGATGGAGTCGATGCCCAGGAACTCGGCGATCTCCCGCTGTGTGCGGTTGGAGGCCAGCAGTTCGTCGGTTGTCGGGAAGTCGATGCCGTAGAAACAGGGGTGCCGCACCGGCGGGCTGGAGACGCGGAGGTGAATTTCCCTGGCCCCGGCGTCGCGCAGGGCCTGCATTTTGCCGCGAGTGGTTGTGCCGCGAACGACCGAATCCTCGACCACCACGACGCGGCGGCCATCGACGACTTCGCGCATGATGTTCAGTTTGACCTGCACGCTGGAGGAGCGCTCGGCCTGGTTGGGCTGGATGAAGGTGCGGCCGACGTAGTGACTGCGGATGAAGCCGATGTCCAGGGGGATGCCACTCTCGCGGGCGTAGCCGGTGGAGGCCGAGCGTCCGGTGTCGGGAATGGCCACCACGACGTCGGCCTCGACGGGAAACTCGCGGGCCAGTTGGCGTCCCAGGTTGCGTCGCACGGCGTGGACCGAGTCGCCGAAAACCCGCGAGTCGGGCCGCGAGAAGTAAATGTGCTCGAAGACACAGTGGGCTTGTCTCAGCCGGTCGGGATGGCAATAGGTGGACGAGCGCAGCCCCGAGGAACTGATGTGCAAGATTTCGCCGGGCTTGATGTCGCGAACGTGCTGCACGCCGAGCATGTCGAAGGCGCAGGTTTCCGAGGAGACGACCCAGGACTGGCCAAGTTGGCCGAGCGACAGCGGCCGCAACTTGTAGGGATCGCAGGCGGCAATCATCTCGCCGGGCGTGAGGATCAGCAGGCTGAATGCTCCCTCCAGATGGTCGAGCGCCTGGGCGAAGGGGTCCACCGGGTTCTCGGAGGCCAGGGCGGCCAGCAGGTGGACGATGATCTCGGTATCGTTAGTGGTGCGGAAGATCGAGCCCTTGGCTTCGAACTCGTCGCGCAGCAGTTTGGCGTTGGTCAGGTTGCCGTT
>JAACEH010000196.1 GCA_011682595.1 Anaerolineaceae bacterium | reverse complement strand
TGGAACTGGGCAAACACGGCATCTACATCAAGCGGGGGCTGCAGTCCGGTTGCTTCCTGCCGCAAGTCGCTACCGAAACGGGATGGTCCAGGGAGGAGTTCCTCAGCCAGTGCTGCGGCGGGAAGGCCGGCCTGCCGCCGGAGGCCTGGCGCCAACCGGAGACTGAAGTCTATCTGTTTACCGCCGAGATCATCAGACAGAGGGGCTGAGGTCACTTCTTTGCTCGCACGCCTCGACTCATCAGGCCGAACTTCTCCAGGCGATATCGCAACTGGTCGCGGCTGATGTGCAGCAACCTGGCCGCCCGAGTCTGATTGCCGCCGGTTCGCCGCATGGCCTCTGCCACGAGTTGCCGCTCGACCTCCTGCAGGTCAACACCCTCGGGCCCGAGCAGCGCCGCCGCGGGGGTAGTGGCCGCCGACTGCCGGCCCATCGGCTCACCACCAATGCCCAGGTCTTCCGGGCCGATCCGATCGCCGGAACCCAGCAGCACGGCCCGCTCAATCACGTTGCGAAGTTCCCGGACATTGCCCGGCCAGTGATAGGCCTTCATGCACTCGATCGCCTCGGGCGTCAGATCGCGGACACTGCGGCGCAACTGCACGCTGTACAACTTCACGAAGTGCGCGGCCAGCGGTTCGATGTCGTCCCGGCGGTCGCACAGCGGCGGAACCAGAATCGGCACCCCGTTGAGCCGGTAGAAGAGGTCCTCGCGGAACTTCCCGTCGGCCATCAGATCGCGAATCGAGCGGTTCGTAGCTGAAATCACCCGCACGTCAACACTCAGGCCGCTGGTCCCCCCGACGCGCCGGAAGGCCCGCTCCTCCAGGAACCGCAGCAACTTGGCCTGCAGCGGCACCGGCATGTCGCCGATCTCGTCCAGGAATATCGTGCCGCCGTCGGCAATCTCGAACAGCCCCTTCTTAAGCTCCCGGGCGTCGGTGAACGCGCCGCGCTCGTGGCCGAAAAGCTCGCTCTCCAGCAGATTCTCGGAAATGGCGGTGCAGGTGATGTTCACAAACGGCATGTCGGCCCGCGGGGAGTTGTAATGGATGATCTTGGCTACCAGGTCTTTGCCCGAACCACTCGGCCCTTCCAGCAGAACCGTCCCGGAGGGAACCGAGGCCACGCGCTTGATCATCGCCTTCAGCCGCACAACAGCCGGCGACTGGCCAAGCAGCGCGTCAAGGGAGTACTGCTGCCCTTCCTGCGAGCGGATACGCGTCACCTCCTCGCGCAGCCGCTGGGCCTCCAGGGCTTTCTCAATCGAAACGACTATCTCGTCCATGCTGAAGGGCTTGGTGACGAAATCGCTGGCCCCCAGACGAATCGCTTCAACCGCCACGCTCACGCTCGAGAAAGCCGTCATCATGATGACCACCGCGTCGGGCAAAAGCGACCTCAGCTTGCGGAGCACATTTATGCCGTCAATGTCCGGAAGACGATAGTCCAGCAGCACCACCTCGTAGGCTCCCTCGGCCGCCAGCCGCAGGGCCTCCTTGCCGCACTCGGCCTCCTGCACCCGGTGGTCGCCTTGAACCAGCCGCCGGCGCAATGTGTTACGGATCAGCTTTTCGTCTTCGACAATGAGTATCGAGGCAGGTCTCATGGGCCGTGCAGGACTCTCCCCTTGAACAGTGCCAACAGAACCGACACGCCGACAGTCTAACAACACCCCGCCGCCCGGGCAAGTAAGACATCGCTTTCGGCCGAGGAATTGCTAGCTGACGGCCCGCTCACCTGGCCCCGGCCTTGCGGCGGGCGTACCGCTGCCCGGGCAGCGATTGAACAAGACGCTTCAGTTCCAGCAGAGTCAGGTTGGCGGCCACCGCCGCTATGGACAGTTCGGCCCGGCCAGCAATCTCGTCGGCCGTCAGAGGGTCGCCGTCCAGGACGCCCAGGATGGCTTCCTCCTGTGGCGCCAGGAGCGGACCCAGCGGCAAGCTCCCCTGCCCCGTCTCCTCGGCCCGGGCCAGCAGAAGGTCGGGGTACTCGTCCAGAATGTCCTGCAGAGAATGCACCAGCTTGGCCCCGTCCTGGATGAGCTTGTGTGTGCCGGCCGAAAACGGCGTGTCGATGCGGCCCGGCACGGCGAAAACATCCTTGCCCTGCTCGGCGGCGCGGGAGGCCGTGATCAGCGCCCCGCTGCGATAGCCGGCCTCGATCACCAGAACGCCCAGGCTCAGGCTGCTTATTATCCGGTTGCGGCGAGGAAAGTTTTCCGGCGTCGGCTGCGCGTTCATGGGGAATTCGCTGATGACCGCCCCACTGGCGGCGATCTCTTCGGCCCGGCCCTTGTGCTCCGGCGGATAAACCATCGACAGACCGTTACCGAGGGCGGCGATGGTCCGCCCGCCCGCCTTCAGCGCACCTGAGTGGGCCCGGATGTCGATCCCGCGGGCCAGGCCGCTTACGATCGTAAAGTTCACCCCGACCAGTCCCGCCGCAAAACGCTCGGCCTGCTCCTGACCGTAAAGGCTGCAACGACGCGAGCCCACGATGCCGAATCCCTGGTTGTCCTCAGGCAGCAGGCGGCCGCGAACGTAAAGCACCGCCGGGGGAGCCGCCAGGTAGGTCAGGGCCACCGGGTATTCGGCGTCGCCAAAGGGCACGATGCGCACGCCGCCCTTGGCGGCCAGCTCCAGTTCCGCCCCGACGTCCACCTTGTCCCGGCCCCGGGCCAGGTCGCCGGCCCGCTTGTGCCCGAAGCCCGAGACCTCGGCAATCTGGGCGGCCGTCGCCCCCAGAATCGCGCCGGCCGAGCCGAAATGTTCCAACAACAACCGCAGCGACACGCCGCCGATCCCGGGCGTCAGGGCAAGGTGCAGAAACTCTCGGGTAGGCCCGTCGTCCATTCGCGAAGCTGCTCCTAAGTCTCTTGGTTGCAAGCCATGTAGGGTGGCTGCTTGCAGCCACGCGGTCTCTGTCATAATCGGTGGCTGCAAGCAGCCACCCTACTGTCTCGGCACGGTTGCTGGACGGCGCAACTGTGGCACCCCGTGTTAACCTGCAAGCTGGACCACGAACACTACGGTTGCAGGTGGTCCAGCGCCTCGCGCAACTCGGCCTCCGTCACGTCGTCGGCAATCTTCACCCGACCGATCGCCTCGGGCAACACGAACCTGAGCCGCCCGGCGCGGACCTTCTTGTCGTGCCGCATGGCCTCCAGCAGTCGGTCGACCCCGAGCGGTTCGCGCAGCTTGCCGGGCAGGCCGATCCTTTCCAGAAGCCCCTGCTGGCGAGAGTGAACCGCCTCGTCGATCAGACCGCGGCCTCTGGCGATCAGGGCCTCGCCGTTCATGCCCAGGGCCACCGCCTCGCCGTGCGTGTAGACGCCGTAGGAGGCCACGCTCTCGATGGCGTGACCGATCGTGTGGCCGTAGTTCAGAATAGCCCGCAACCCCGCCTCCAGTTCGTCGGAGGCGACCACCTCGGCCTTGATCCGGCAGTTCCGCGCGACCACCTCCTCAAGGACGTCCAGGTCGCCGGCCACGAGCTTGTCGGCCTCGGCCTCCAGGCGGGTCAGCAGGGCCGCGTCGCGAATCATTCCGTGCTTGACCACCTCGGCCAGCCCGGTGGCCATTTGCCGCCGGTCGAGCGAAGACAGCGTCTCGATGTCGGCCAGGACCAGCGACGGCTGGTGAAACGCGCCGACCAGGTTCTTTCCGTTCGGGAGATTGATGCCCGTCTTGCCGCCAACGCTGGAGTCAACCTGGCTCAGGAGCGTGGTCGGCACCTGGATGAAGGCCAGTCCGCGGAGGTAGCTGGCCGCCAGGTAGCCGGCCAGGTCGCCGACCACGCCGCCGCCCAGGGCGACGACCAACGAGCGGCGTTCCAGGTTGGCCGCAAAACAGGCCTCGTACAGCTCAAAGAGCTGCTCGCCGGACTTCGATTGCTCGCCCTCGGGCACCACCGCCGTCGAAACCGTGAACCCGGCCTCCACAAGCGACGATTCCAGCGGCTTCATGTACAGGTCGGCCACGCGACTGTCACTGACCACCAGCACGCGGCGCGGCGAAAAGAGATGCGACACGAGCCGCCCCGCTTCCCGCAACAGGCCGCGGCCCACGAGAATATCGTACGAACGATCGCCCAGGGCGACATTGACGGTTTGCATGTTCACCTACCGATCCGGTGGTTGCCCGGGCCTTGTGCCAGGAGCATAATGATTGAGGAACTCCCGCCGCTGCTGGAGTTCGCCGGGCGTCAGTTCGCGCTGCGGCCGCGTGACGCGGCGGGCAGTGAAACGGCGGATGAACAACAGCACGATAAGCATCAGCACCAAGAGGCCGACCACGGTTGCGATGATCAGCACCGTTTCCCGCGACCCGAGCAGCGACCCCGCGGGAGTCGCCCCAGTCTGTTTCGTGACCACCTCGACATACCGTCCGACGACGACGGGGCACTGGTGAATCCAGACGTCTTCTTTCTCGTCCTCGACCTCGTAGCTGCGCAGCTTGTAAAAATAGCCTTTCATGCGGACTTCGCTTTGGCCAATCTTCAGATCGCCCGGGTCTTCGGATACCAGGAGCGTGCACACCCAGGCCTGCTGTCCCTTGCTGGGCTGGAAGATCTCGACGACCCACATCGTCTCGACGCTCGGCAGTTCCTCTATGTCGACGGGAAACTCCGACACGCGGCCCACAGTGCCGCTGACCGTCACCGGCTTGCCGCGATACAGCACCGGCCCTTCCAGGAGGTTGCGGTACGAAACCTCCTTGTCCTTCGGATCGGGCGCGAACAATTCCCTCGGCAGGTCGCGGGCCTGCTTCAGCAACCACAGCGACCCCGACTCGATGATCCCGTAGGTGCCGTCCTTGACGTCGCTCAGGTAGGCCTCGGCCTTCCGCCAGTCGATCTCGATCTTCTTCAGGCTGGGAAGCTCCACCACCTCCCTCGCCTCGGCCGGCTGCCGGCCCTCGGGCTTCTCCTCGGCTGGCTTCTCCTCTGCCGGCTCGGTTTTCTGTGGCTGCTGGCTCATCATCCGGGCGGCCCACGGCATGGCGTAGGCGATGGCGACACCCATCATCACAAACAGGGCGACGATCAGCGCAAGGCGCAGCGCTACGGCCTTGCCGCCCCCGGAATGTCC
>JAACEH010000195.1 GCA_011682595.1 Anaerolineaceae bacterium | reverse complement strand
CGCACCGATTTTCAGGAGATCGAGGAGCGTGATAAAGGTCTGATCAAGCTCAATCCGATCCTGATCTGGTACGAGCGGGAGATCTGGCAGTACCTGTCCTTGTACGGTGTTCCTGTCAACCCCCTCTACAAGAAAGGGTACCGCTCACTGGGCTGTGCACCGTGCTCTAACATCAGCACGGGCGCCGACGAACGGGCCGGTCGGTGGATCGGCACAAGCAAGTGCGGCGGTGAGTGCGGCATTCACACGCGGCCGCTGAAGTTCGAAAAGGGCGCCGGAATCTAGACGCTGAACGACGGGAATGTAGAATTAGAAGATGTGTGGCACGGCGGGGCTTGCCCGCCGTGTTTTTTTTGGACAGGGGAAACAGGGGAAAAGGAACCACACAACGCGGGCCATGATGAGGCCGGCCTGAGGCATGCCTCGGTTGTTGTTCTTGCCCTGGTTCTGATGACCACGGGCCGGCAGGTTCAGGCGGCCGAGGGAATCAAGCCCGTGCCGGAAGCTCGCCTGAAGGAAATCGTCCGCCAGGCGCCGAAGCTGCCGGTCGATCTGGACCTGGGGCTGATTGCCGGCGTTGTCGCCGACGGGATGTACGGCAAGGTTACCTCGGGGGGCGTTGAGGTGAGCACCATGCCGGCCGAGAAAGCCAAGGCGATCATCCTCAAGGGGTTCGACGAGTTCATCGACCGTTACGGCAAGTACAAGTCCCTCAAAGGCATCGCCCTGGGCAGCATGGAGACGATCGGTTTTTACGATACGCTCTACGACAAGGGGATGGTCGATGATGTGGTGGCCCACATCAAGAAGCGGCGCCCTGACTTCGAGGTGCTGACTTACCTGGGCAACCGGCATCTGCAGGAGCCCTACTTCAGCGGTAAGCGTGGCTCGCCGACGACGGGCGACGTCATCTCGCGTTGGGAAACCAGCGGCCAGGACTGGTCCGAGTTCCTGGCGGGCGAGGTTCACGAGAACTTCAAACGCTGGAAGCACGACCCGGCCGAGATGAAGAAAGCGGGGCTGAACGTTTACGAGATGTTCCACCCCAACGATCAGCGCCGGGGCCTGGAGCGTCAAGTACTTCGGCCTCGATTCTCAGATGCGCCGTTTCGCCAAGGCGTTTCGCTCGCTGCCGCCGGTGCCGATGAAGGCGGGGCAGGTGGCCATGCTGGTTCCCGGCGGGCCGCAGCCGCCGAGCGACACGGTGAAAATTCGCTGGGTCCGCTACAAGGGCAAACGGTACAGCTACCTGCAGAGACGGTGTGCACCTGGTGCCCGCGCTCGGCCTGAGGGAGAGATGTCGCACAAGCGAACCATGCCGGTCGAAGAGGCGGTGAAGGTCTATCGTGAGAAGGTCCGGGCGGCGGTCGAGCGTTACGGCCCCGGGGGCTCTCTGTGGAAGGAGCACCAGGGCGTCAGGCCGCTGCCGATTCGTTACTGGCAGATCTGGAACGAGCCGAACATCGAGTTTCTGAACCCCGGCCAAAGCGGCCTGCTGCGGACGCAGGTTTATGCCAAACTGCTGAAGGCCGCCTCCGAGGAAATCCGCAAGGCCGACCCCGGGGCCAGGATCATCGCCTTCAACACCGCCGGCGGCGTGCCGTACCACGGCCGCGGCGTACCGCCCGACGGCGTGTTTGCTTACCGGCTGAAGGGCTGGGACGGCCGGCCTGTCATCATGGCCTGGAACGCCGGCCACGGCATGCCGTGGCCCTCGCTTTCAAGCCCGTCACTTTTTTCAGGTGCAAGCCGTCCGGTAGGGCCGCCTTTCGGTGGTTGAACTTCCCGGGCGGGGGTGCTACAATCCCCTTTGGTTCACGTCGGGCCAACGGCTGCACGTGAGTATGGAGTCGGCCGGTTATTGCCTTGAATAGCGGCGCCTCAATGAGCGTCTAACGATATGGAAAGCAACGGTCAGTCCAAGCCGGAGAGGTCGTCGTCGGACGGCCAGGCCCCGAGGCCGATCAGCGAGGCCATGCAGCGGGTGGCCAGCCAGTTGGGCGAGGTGGCCTCCCAGGACGCGCGGCTGGTCGGCCAGGCCCAGGAAGGCGACCGCGAGGCCTTTGGCCGCTTGTTCGAGAAATACCGCCAGCCGGCCTACCATGTCGCCTACCGCTTGCTGGGCAACCGGGCCGACGCGCTGGATTCGGTTCAGGAGGCGTTCGTCAAGGCGTTTGCGGGGCTGCAGAGATTTCGCGGCGGGTCGAGCTTCAAGACGTGGTTCTACCGGATTGTGACCAACTGCAGCCTTGACCTGCGGCGGTCGCGGGCGGTCAGAAAGGCGGCCACCCTGGACAGCGAGGAGCCGTACCAGGTGCCGAGCCATCGCAGCGACGATCGCCGGCCGTCGCGGCCGGCCGAGATGAGGGAACTCAAGCAACAGATCGACGCCGCCCTGGCTGCCATTCCGGAGACCAACCGCACGGCGTTTGTGCTCTTTGCGATTGAGGGCATCAGTTACCGCGAGATTGCCGATATTCTGAACATCAGCATCGGCACCGTGATGAGCCGCATCTTCTACGCCCGGCAGAAATTGCAGCAGATTCTTTCGGGTCGGGACGAGGGCCGCGAGGCCCCGGATGAGGACCAGTGACGTGAGCGACGAAGAACTCCATATTCTGTTGGCCGGCTATGTCGACGGCGAACTGTCCGAGGACGAGCGCGAGTACGTCGAGGAGCAGTTGGCCCGGCGCGGCGAGCTTCAGGCCGTGCTCCAGGAGCAGAGGGCCGCGGCCAGGAGCTATGCGGACTACCCCGTCGAGGAAGTGGCCCAGCAGCAGTGGGAGCGTATGTGGGGGCATCTGGAGGAGCGGCTGCCCGAGAAGTCCAAGAGGGTCTCGCTGGAGTTGCTGACCGACATCGACCTGGGGGAGGAGTTTGCGGTTGAGGAAGAGCCTGCCGGCGAGCCGGCGATGATCGAGTTGGCAACGGCCGGGGGCGAGCCCGCGGCTGCAAAGCCGCCGCCCACTGAGACGGAAGCCAAGCCAGTTCGACTGCCGAAGAAGGAGAAGCGCCGGTCGCTGCGTCAGAGAATCATCCGCCGGCCGCGGGCGAATCTCTGGGCCCATGCGGCCGGACTGGCGGCCGCCGTGCTGGTTGCGGCCATGGTCATCCTCAGCATCCAGCCGGTGATCCGCACCGGGCAACTGGCCGTCTCCGGCGAAGTTGAGTTTGAACTGGGGGCCGACACCGCGGCCTTCATCGATATTCTCAAGGTCGACGATGAGAACTACGTCCAGATGGTCTGGATCAACTATTCTCCCGCCGAGAACGGGGGCTACATGAAGGAGCCGATTCAATGAGCACGGATCCGCGGTCAAGCTTCAGACGTGTCATTACGGTGGGCGCCGCGGCCGCCCTGGTTCTGGCCATGGGTTTGCCGCCGCTGGGCACCGACACCGTGGGGGCCCAGGAGAGTCCCAAGCCTGAGCGAAAACCCAAGTCGGTCACGTTGCAGGTCTATGTGATCATGGCCTCGAAGGCTGCCAAGCCGCACGCCGATGCATCGCTGAAGGAACTGGCCGGGTTGCTCAAGGGCAATTTCGGCAAGCGGTTCAACCATTTCACTCTTCATCGTTTGGCCAAGGAAAGCATCAAGCTGAGCAAGAAGCGGCGAATTGCACTTGCCGCCGACTACCACCTGAAGGCCGAGTATCGTGACGCTAAGGCAGCGAAGATTGTCCTGGGGTGGCACCTGGTCCGCCTGGTAACCTCCGCCGGCAAGACCCGGGAAGTCGACGTGAGCGGACAGAACGTGGCGACGGCTACTCGCGGCAAGTTCTTCCTGATCGGCGGGCCGCAGGTCGGTGACAAGACGATGATTCTTGCTATCCGCGTCATAAAATAGGATTACGGTGGTCAGCAGGCAACTCGAACCGGAGGAAGGCCGATGATTCGTAGCGTGTTGGTCTGCACGGATGGATCGCCTTGCGGCAAGACTGCGGTCCAGTACGCCCGTTACTGGGCCGAGAGAATCGGCCTCAGGGTGACCGTGCTGTTTGTCGAGGATCTGCGGCTGACGCAGGGGCCGGTGATCACCGGTTACTACGGCCCGGTCGGCATGGCCCCCAGTCCGGCCTATCCGGCCTTCTACGAGGACCTCGTCCAGAGCGTCAAGCAACAGGCCGAACGGGTCATCGCCGAGTCGCGGCAGGTGTTCGAGGGGTCGCAGGTCCAGGTGGACTTCCAGGTGCGCGAGGGCATTGTCCGCGACACCATTCTCGAAGAGGCCCGCACCGTCGACCTGGTGTGCCTGGGCCGCCATGGCGAACACGGCGAGTGGGAAGACGGAGAACTGGGCAGCACGGTCCAGAAAGTTCTGCGTCGCAGCCAGCGGCCGGTGCTGGTCACGCC
>JAACEH010000012.1 GCA_011682595.1 Anaerolineaceae bacterium | reverse complement strand
CGGAGGGAGCCCGTAGGGCGACCGGAGCGACAGCTGCACTGGCGGCAATGGAACGCCCATCCCTTCAATGGCGGCACGCCGCCGGAGCAGGGGGCGCACTTTTTGTCGGTCAGAGAGCATTGCATGGTAGTTCCTCCTTACTTCAGAATACGGCCTCTCCCCCACGGGGGGCAAAACCTCCGTCACTCCTTATAATGATAGAGCGCCGGGCGTCTGCGGGGTAGAATATCCTCTTGAACTATTTCCGCCCGGTAGCGGCCACAGTCGCAGGGCTGGGGTGGCTGGGATGGCTGGGGTGGGCTGGGATGGGGTGGACAGGCAATTGGAGGAGAGTCGGATGCTGCAATGTTCGGATTGTGAATTGGGCGAGACCGGCCCGCAGGGTGAGGTTCGTTTGCGGTGCAACCCGTTTTCGAACATCAAGGAACCGGAGTGCCTGCAGAAATGGCAGCTTATGAAGCTGGAGGCCATGGTCCAGGCCTACGGGGCGACGCTGATGCAGTACCAGCGGATGGCCCCGCTGCAGGAGAAGATGATGAAGTTCATGGAGCGGGAAATCGACGACATCGACGAGAGCGACAAGTGGAAGTCCGACTGGGACGAAGAGGATGATGGCGAGGACGACCCGGAGGCTGTGTAAGGTCGGGTGGCCGGGGTGGGCTGGGGTGGGCCGGGGGCGAATGTTCCGGCGGCAGATTGACGATAAGAGTAACAGTGCGAGGTGACTATGAAGAGCAAGGTTTACTTTGTCGCAGTGTCCAAAGGCGAGACGCCCGCGCAGCATGCCCGCAAGGCAGTCAAATTGTATGAGAAAGCCCGTTTCGCAAAACGTTTCAGCGCCGGCGGGCTGGTCGGCATCAAGCAGCACCTGGGCGAGAAGGGGGGCAACGGCTACCTGCGGCCGCCGATTGCCAGGGCCTTCGCCAAGGCAATTGCCTCCGGCGGGGCCAAACCCTTTGTGACCGACTCGACGACGCTCTATCGCGGCCAGCGGTCCAACGCGGTTGATTACCTGAACCTGTGCCGGGCCCACGGCTTTACGTCCCAGGCCCTGGGCTGTCCGGTGGTCATCGCCGACGGCCTGCGCGGCAACAGCCAGGTCATGGTGCCGATCAAGGGCAAGCACTACAAGCAGGTGCCGATCTCGAGCGCCGCCTACCACGCCGACGGGTTCGTGATGTTGTCGCATGTCACCGGACACGTCGCGGCCGGCCTGGGGGCCTCGATCAAGAACGTGGCCATGGGCCTGGTCAGCCGGGCGGGCAAGATGAGCCAGCATCACGGCTCGTATCCGATTTTCGATTCCGACAAGTGCACGGCCTGCGGGGCCTGCGCCCGATGGTGTCCGGCCGAGGCGATCAGCGTCGGCAAAGTGGCCAGGCTCAGCAGGAAGAAATGCATCGGTTGCGGTGAATGTCTGGCGGTCTGCCGCTTTGACGCGGTCGGGTTCGACTGGGGCGTCACTCCGAAAGAGTTGCAGGAGAAGATGGCCGAGCACTGCCTGGGCGTGCACAGCGTGCAGGACGGCAGGATGGTTTATTTCAACTTCGCGACCTTCATAACGCGGGACTGCGACTGTTTCGGGACCAAGAAAAAGGCAGTCTGCGACGACCTGGGCATCCTGGCCGGCGACGATCCGGTGGCCGTGGACCAGGCGACGGTCGATCTGCTGGCCAAGCACTGCGGAAGAGACCTGTTCCGGGAGATGCGGCCCGAGATCGCCTGCGACATCCAGCTCCGCCACGGCGAGGCCATCGGCCTGGGCTCGCGGCACTACCAGTTGGTTCGTGTGAAGTGATGACCGACGTTTCAATAGTGCCGGAGGTGAATATTTCACGGATGAAGAGAGTCTGTTGTGCGGAGTGTGGCCGAAGCGGGAGTGACCGAGATGCGAGTGAAAGGGTTTGTTCTGTGGTGCCTGATTTGCCTCGGCGCATGGACCGCCGGCTGCCGGAAGCCGGTCTATTTTCCGGCCCAGCCACTGGCCGGGGCGGCACAAGCCGAAGGCGCCCTGGCCGGTTATGACACCGACTCCGACGGCACGGTTGACTACTTCACCTACGCCGACCAGGCAACGGGCCGCATTGTTCGCATCGGCTACGACCTGACCGGCGACGGCCGGGCCGACGTGATTAACGACCTGGACGCCATACCGCTCGGCAACTGTCGCCACCTGGTCATCATCCTGGACGGCTTCGGCTACAGTCTGCTTCGCCGGGCCTGGGACGACGGCCGCCTGCGGATGTTCCACCGGCCGTCACGGGTAATCGCTCCGTACCCGACGGTGACCGACCCTTCGCTCGAGGACGTTCTGGGCAACGTGGCCTGCCGCGGCATTGAAGCCGTCTACTTCGACCACCGGGCCAACCGTCTGGCCGGCGGCACCGGCGACTACCTGGCCGGAAAGAACCAGCCCTACAATCGGCTGCTGGACTACCGGGCCGACCTGATCTGGGACGCCATCGGATACGTCATGCCCTGGGAAGTCTTCGGCAAGGAAATCAACGACGCTAAGAGGCTTTTTGACAAGACCGAAAGGCAGGAGTTCCTGGCCTACTTCGTCAGTTCGGCCGGCGTCGGCACGACCATGGGCGCCGACGGGCAGAAACGATGCCTGGAGCGAGTCGAGCAGCTGATCAACCAGGTTATCTGGGAAACGCGCGGCCTGACCAAAGTGACGCTGCTGTCAGATCACGGCCACACTTACCGTAAGGCCCGCAGGATTGATCTTGAATCGTTTCTGAAAGACAGCGGCTGGCGGCTGCGAAACAGTCTGAAGGACGACAACGATGTCGCTCTCATCCGATACGGGCTGGTGACCTACGCGGCGCTGGCCACCCGGCGGCCGGCGGCACTTGCATCTGACCTTGTGAAGTGCGAAGGCGTCGAGTTGGCCAGTTACGCCGAACGGGACTCGGTGGTGGTCCTGGCCCCCGGGGGACAGCGGGCCGTCATTGGCCGGGACCGCGGGCGATTCAGGTACCAAGCGACCAGCGGCGACCCGCTGAAACTGCTGCCTGTCCTGGCCAACCTGGGCGACAGCGTCGGGGGATACTATGACGCCGACCGACTGCTGGAAGCGACCGGCGAGCACGTCTATCCTGCGCCGCTTCAGCGGCTGTGGCGAGCCCACTTTGGCCTGGTCAAGAACCCGCCGGATGTTCTCTGTTCGCTGAAAGACGACTACTTCTTCGGCTCTGCGGACTTTTCCAAATCGGTCGACGTGGCCTCGACTCACGGGGGATTGAACCGCGCCAACAGTACGACGTTCATCATGTCGACCGTTGGTCCGCTGCCGCCGCTGATGCGCTCCGCTGACATTCCCCGACACATGAGCGCCCTGGTCGGGCGGCCCTGGCCCATGAGAAAGTAGGCTGCACGACCGGCGAGTTCCATTGCCCGAAGGTTTCCAGGAGGAGCATCACCATGCAGGATTGTCTGTGGTTGCCCCGTCGTTGCGGTCGTCTCATTGGTGCTGTGATTTTCCTTGTGTTGTCCTTGCTGCTTGCCGGTTGCGGTGTTCCCTCGGCCGGCGGTCCGGCCGACACGTTCTACCTGGACTTCGAGAAGGCCAATGTCGAGGGGGCCAACGGGGCGATAGTCTTTTTCGTGGACGGCCTGAACGCGTCGATTTTCCAGGAGATGCTCGAAGCCGGCCAGCTGCCGGCCATGGACAAGTATTTCGTTCAGAGGGGCCTCTATGCGCCGCGGGCGGTGGCCAACATCCCCTCGGTTACCCTGGCCAACGAAACCAGCGTGGTCACCGGCCTGTATTCCGGCCACCACGGTGTCACGGGCATAAACTGGTTCGACCGCAACCGGCTCGTCTGGCGGAACTACGAGACGATCGACCAGAAAAACACGCTCGACGGCGACTACACAGCGACAACGCTGTTCGAGCATTTTCCCGAGCGGACCACCTTTTCAATTTTCTTCCAGGCCCATCGCGGGGCGACGAAGTTCGTTGAGAACTGGATGTCGGCCGGACCGCCTTACTTTTTCGGCTGGTACGAATTCGTGGACCGCCTGACGCTGTGGCGATTCAACAACGTGATCGAGGCGGCAATGACTCGCCACGAATTTCCCGCTCTGACCGTCGTATATCTGCTGGCCCCGGATTTTCGGGCCTACGATTACGGCATAAAGTCCGAGAACTATCGCCAGGCGCTGCGACAGACCGACCGGCAGATCGGCCGCGTTCTCGGCGACCTCCAGCGGGCCGGGTTGCTTGACAAGGTGTACATCGCCCTGGTCAGCGACCACGGTTTCAGTGAAGTGACCCGCCATTTCTACCTCGAATCCTTCCTGCGAAAAAAGATCGACCTGAACCTCGCACACCTGCGCCTTTGGGAAGACGCCTCGTTTGCAAAGCGGCTGAAGGCCTATCGCAGGTATGCGGCGGTGATGTACGGCAGCGGCGATCGCTATGGAGCCATTTGCCTTCGCCGGCCCATTCGTCTTGACGGCCAGGTGACCGGCCTTGCCTCCTGGCCGATTCGTCCCACTCCGAGCGACCTGGCCGACTACCCGACTCGTTCAGGATCGGTGAACCTGATCTCGGTGCTCATCGAGCAGGAAGCCGTCGATGCGGTCGCCTATTCGGTGGGCCGGGATGCCGTCCGCCTGGTTCGCAAGACGGGCCAGGTGGAGTTCCGCCAGATGGCGGGCCGCGGCGGGCCGGTCAGCTGCCACCTTATCAGCGGCGACGACCCCCTTGGCTGGAAGGGCAAGGTGCCGCAGGGCATGCTCGACGGTTCGGGGCACTCGCCGTCGGCCTGGCTTGCAGCCACAGTCGGCACCGAGTTTCCGGGATTGCCCGCCCAGATCGTCGCCTACTTCCGTGCCCGCCGGGCGGGGGACCTGGTTGTCTTTGCGGCTCCCGGCTGGGACTTCCAAAACAGCTACCGGGCCGGGCACGGCGGCCTGCGGCCCGAGGATATGTTCGTACCGATGCTGCTGGCCGGTCCGGGCGTTCCGCAAGGGCGGCTCGACGTGGCCCAGACGGTCGACCTGGCGCCGACCCTGCTTCACCTGCTGGGCCGTCCCGTGCCGCCCGGTCTGGACGGCAGGATCCTGGTCGGCGAGGAGGCCGAGTAGGTCCGGCTGCAAGAGAATGAAAAACCCGGGCAGGCCCGGGCAGGCCGCCGGACAGGGCGGCGGCGCCAAGTTTCAGGAAAACGGTTTTCCAGAGAACCCGCTCGGTGAGGGGGCTGTTCAATGGAGAGGAAAACATGGGCTGCCGGAGGCCGCGGCGCGAGAGGCCGGTGCGCTGAACGAATCCATTGTCCGAGAAAGGGGCGAACAGAACGATGTCGCTGAAGCCGAGAGGTCGGATGTTCGCGGTTGTCACGGCGGTTCTCGCTATTGCAACCACACAGTGCATCGTGGCGGCGGGCGAAATTGCAGCCCCGGGTGAAATCACGCTCTCGGCCGCGGAGGCCTTCGAGAAGGGCCAGGGGGCCTGGGGCGTGCGGTTGGCCGACGACGGCAAAAGCGTGGTTCTCTATGACCGGGCGCTGGTCGAGGACGACGGTCCGGGCATCGGCAGCGACGCCAAGTGGCTGAAAGTCGACAGGAGTCCGACCGAGAAAATCGGCGGGGCGACGATCATCAAGAAGGTGCTGCACGTCCAGCGTCCCAGGGCCATGGCGGCCCGGCTGTGTGTCCCCAGGGGCGTGCAGGTCGAATTCAACGGCAGGGCCATCAAGACGGCCGCCAATACCCGCTACCCGCAGATTCCAGTTGCCCTTCTGACCCAGGGCGATAATGAGGTGGTCCTGTCGTGCCCCGAGGGCAAGAGCCGGCGGGTCAAGATCGCCACCTCCGAGGACATTCTTCGCAATGCGCCGCAGCGCTCGCAGCGGCCGCGGCGCAGCTTCAAGAGCACCGACGGCGGCAAGACCTGGCAGCCCATCAACGGCGAGTACATGGTTCGCCTGCACCTGGTCCAGTACGTTGAGGAAGGCCATTTCATTTCACCGGTGATTGATCTGGCCGCCGCACCCGGCGACAAGGGCCTGTTGCCGGCGCCTGTCACGGTGCAGGCCGTGACCTTGAAGTCCGAGGCCGAGACGCCCGCGGGGACGAGCATCGGCTTTACCGTCCGCAGCGGGCCGTGTCCGGTTTACGAGGTGGCCCGCTGGTCCCGCTGGCGGGCTGCCGGCGGCGCCGTGCCGCAGGGCCATCGCTACCTGCAGTGGAAGGCTGTTCTGCGGACCACCGAGGCCACGGCGACGCCGAAGCTCGCAGGCGTCACGGTCCGGGCGGAGGTTTCGGCCGAGGCTCTTCCCGCGTGGGCCGCGAAGGTTAAGGTCACGGCGTATCACAACGAGGAGATTCGCTACACCTCCATGCCCTTCGCCAACGAGGATTTCAAGCATCCCAAGCTGGTGGCCCTGAGGAAAAAGTACAAGCTCGACCAGGTGGTCGCGGGGTCGAAGACGGAGTTCGAGAAGCTGCTGAAGCTTCGCAACTGGGTGACCGGACAGTGGAAATACGACCCGCCCACCGAGGGCTACCCGGCCTGGGACGCGGACGAGATTTTGACGCTGAAGCGGGGATTCTGCGTGCAGTACGCCATTGTCTACATGCAATGTCTGCAGAGTCTGGGCTACAACGCGCGTTTCGTCTTCGGCTATCATCCGGGTATCATGGGCGGGCACGAGGTCACCGAGGTCTGGTCCAACCAGTACAACAAGTGGATTCTCATGGACGCCAACGGCAACCTGCACTACATCGACCCGACGACCAAAGAGCCGCTGAGCATGATGGAAGTGCACGACCGGATGACCCGGGCCTATTACGGCGACAAGAAGATCAGCCGGTCCAACAGGCCCCGCGGCGTCAGGGGCGCGGAGGACATAGCCACCTGCCGGCGCATGGAGACCAGCGTCGAGTATTCAGACCCCACCACCCGGAAAAAGCCGCGCTGGCCCCGCTACGCCAAGTGGGCGCTGATTCGCATGATGCCGCGAAACAATTTCTATTCCCAGCAATATCCGCTGCCCAAGACCCAGGGCTTCGCCTGGGACTGGACGGGCTACTGGGTCTGGGAGGACGCCCGAACGCCGCGCTCCTACGCGACGCGCTACCGCAACATCACCGGCCGGCGGTCCGACTGGCTGTGGACGCTGAACCAGGTCCGCTTCGACGC
The DNA here is from genome assembly GCA_011682595.1 of Anaerolineaceae bacterium. The sequence goes on along the minus strand of JAACEH010000012.1, from coordinate 6,267 downwards.
CGCCTGCGGGAAGAAGCCCGGTACGGTCGAAATCCAGATGGGTACTCAGACGCCGAACTTCGAGACCTTCCTGGTCAATGTCGACGGCAAGGGATGGAGGCCCTCGGGCCGGGCCTTCCAGTGGCGGCTGCACGGCGGCAGGAACCGCCTCCGGATGCGCACCCGCAACAGCGCCGGCGTCGAAGGGGCGATCAGTTTTCTTGAACTGGACTACAGCCGGTGAGTGTGGCCAAGAGCGTGGTCGCGTTGGTCCGGCCCGATGAAGGATGCCCAGGTTTTTCCCGGACAGTGACATGAACTTCGATTTCGACACGCCGATTGATCGCCGCGGCACCGCCAGTTCGAAGTGGGACAAGTACGCGGGCCGCGACATTCTGCCCATGTGGGTGGCCGACATGGATTTTCGTTCGCCGCCCGAGGTGGTCGAGGCCCTGAAGGGCCGGGCCGAGCACGGCGTGTTCGGCTACACTCACCCGCCGGGCGAACTCGTCGATTGCATCGAGTCGATGTGCCGCCGGCAGTACGGCTGGGCCATCGAGCCGGAGTGGATCGTGTGGCTGCCGGGGCTGGGCGTCGGGCTAAACCTGGTCTGCCGCGCCGTGGCCGGCCGGGGGGACGACGTCCTGACGATGACGCCGATCTATCCGCCGTTTCTGGCGGCGCCCAAGAAGCAGGGGTGCAACCTGGTGACCGTGCCGTTGGGCCGGGACGACAACGGCCGCTGGGTCATGGACCTGGCGGCATTGGGACAGGCCATCGGGCCGCGCTCGCGGCTGCTGCTGTTGTGCAACCCGCACAACCCCGTGGGGCGGCTCTACTGGCTGGACGAACTGGCGGCCCTGGTGAGCATTTGCCACAAACACAACCTGGTCGTCTGCTCCGACGAGATTCACTGCGGGCTCATTCTGGACGAGGGCCGCCGCCACGTGCCGACCGCCGTGGCCTGTCCCGAGATGGCCGACCGCACGATTACCTTGATGGCCCCCAGCAAGACGTTCAACCTGCCGGGGCTGCACTGTGCTTTCGCGATAATCCCCGGGGTCGAACTACGGGAGGCCTTGAACAAAGCCAAAAAGGGGCTGGTTCCCGAGGTGAGCATCTTTGGCTACACCGGCGCACTGGCCGCCTACCGGCACGGCCGGCAGTGGCATCGCGCTCTGCTGGCCTACCTGCGCGGGAACCGCGAGGTGGTCGAGCGGATGATCGGCCAGGCGCCGGGCCTTGAGATGGCCCACGTCGAGGCCACCTACCTGGCCTGGATTGACGTCCGGGGACTGGAGCGGGACAATGCGGTGGCTTTCTTCGAGGCGGCGGGAGTCGGCCTGTCCGACGGCGGGGACTTCGGCCTTCCGGGTTTCGTGCGTCTGAACTTCGGCTGCCCGCGATCGAGACTCATCGAAGCACTCAACCGGATGCGGCGAGCTGCAGGGAAGCCGTGACCCTTGCTGCTTTGAAGATCGTCCTTGGGCTCAAGTCGTACCCCCCCGCGAAACGATAATAATGGCAGCACATTCGGAGCGTGCCTCGCAAACCGAGCATGGACCGGGCAAGGAGTTGGCGTGCCGAAAGCTGGAAAACAACTGGCCGGCAAACCGCTGATGAAGATCGGCGAGGTCTGTCGCCGCAGCGGCCTGTCGCGGCAGATGGTCTCCAGTTATTGCATGTACGGGCTGATTAGAGAAAGCAGTCGAACCGACGGCGGACATCGGCTGTTCGGCGAGAAGGTGCTCATGCGGCTGAAACTGATCCGCGACCTGCTCGGTCACGGATACACGCTGCGCGAAATTCGCGAAATCTTCATTCGCGACAGACGATAGGGTTCGTCCCCCCCCCCCCTGCATCCTAAACACCAGGCAAGAGAATCATGGGTCGGTTCGAGGCCGTTACTGCTGCACCTGGCGGCCCTGGAGCCGCAGGCGAAGAAGGTTGATGGCGGCCAGCGACGTCCGCCGGCGGATGCGGTCGCGATTGCCCGGCAGGTTCAACTGCAGTATCTCGGTCTGCTCGGGGCCGGCCAGGGCGACGTAGACCAGCCCCACGGGCTTCTCGGGTGTGCCGCCGGTCGGGCCGGCGATGCCGGTGGTGGCCAGGGCGAAGGTCACCTCGGAGGATCGGCGAAGCCCTCCGGCCATGGCCCGGGCGACGGGTTCACTGACCGCCCCATGCCGCTGGATCAATTCGGCGGGGACGCCCAGGCGGTCGACCTTCGACCGGTTGGCGTAGGTTACCAGGCCCTCGACGAAAAACTTCGAGGCCCCCGACATGTCGGTCATCATCTTGCCGATCAGGCCGCCGGTGCAGGATTCGGCCACGGCCAGCGTGGCCCCGGATTCGGTGAGCCCTCGGGCGACGGCCTCCGCCAGCCGCTGGTCGTCCCGGCCGACGTAGACCTGCCCCAGCTTGCCGCGCAGAATCTTTTCTTCCTCGTCGAGCAACCTGTGGGCCTCGGCCTCGCTGGGCGCGGTTGCCCGCAGCCGTATGGAGACCAGGCCCGAGGCGGCGGTCGTGCCGGCCTGCGGGTTGCGTCCGGGGGCCATGTGCTCGGCTATGAGTTGGCCCAGCGACGATTCGCCCATGCCGAATGTGTGCAGCGTGCGTCGGCAGATCACGCGGCCGCCCGGGGCGAGCCGGCGAAGGATCAGTTCGGCCTGTTCGATGTACATGGCCTTCATTTCCGAGGGCACACCCGGCAGAGCGATGACGTGCAGTTGGTCGGAGCGCAGGCAGAACCCCGGCGCCGTGCCGCAGGAGTTGGGCAGGGCGGTGGCCCCCTCGGGCAGCCAGGCCTGGCGAAGGTTGCTCTCGGCCATGGTCCATCCGCGGCGGCTGAACATCTCTTCGATGGCCTGGCGGCACTCTGCGCTTTCGATTAGTTTCAGCCCGGTGGCCGCGGCGACCGCTTCGCGGGTCAGGTCGTCGAGGGTCGGCCCCAGGCCGCCGGTCACCAGCAGCAGCGTCGGCTCACGGGCCTGGCCTCGCAAGCTGCGGATGTGGTCGGCCAGGCTGTCCAGATCGTCGGGAAGGATCGTGTGGCGGCGGATCGAGAGGCCCAGCCGGGCCAGCCGTTCGGCGAGCCAGGCCACGTTGGTGTCGACCGTGGCGCCGGCCACCAGTTCGGATCCGATGGAGAGGGTTTCGCTGTGCATGGGCGGCTTCGCCTCAGACGCTGAATCGAATGACCAGGACGTCGCCGTCCTGGACTATGTAATCTTTGCCTTCCAGGCGAAACTTCCCGGCGGCGCGGACCGCCTTTTCGCTGCCGGCTTCCCGCAAGTCGTCATAGGCGATGACCTCGGCCCGGATGAATCCGCGTGCCAGGTCCGAATGAATGGCCCCGGCGGCTTCCACGGCGGTCGAGTTGCAGGGGATTGGCCAGGCGTGGGTTTCGGTGGGGCCGGTGGTCAGGAAGACCACCTGGTCCAGTTCGCGATAGATATCGTGAACCAACTGCCGCGACTGCAGCTCATCGAGACCGAGGTCCTCGAGAAAAGCGGGCCGGTCCTCCTCGGGCAACTCGAGAATGTCGCTCTCGGCCTGGGCGCAGACGGCGTGGACAGTCGGTCCGGCGTCGGCCAGTGGAGCCTTGGCCCGGTCAATATCTTTCAGCCCCTCCTCGTCGACATTCAGGACGATAATTGCCGGCTTCTGGGTCAGGAACCCGAAGCTGCGGACCAGGGCTTCGTCCTCCGGCCGTTCGAGCAGGGGCCGTAACGACTGCTCGGCTTCCAGGGCTTCCTGGCAGCGGCCCAGCAATTGGGCCTCCCTTTGGTAGGCTTCGCGCTGCTTCTTGGGCAACGGTTTCTTGAGGGTCGCTTCAAGTTTCTCGATTCGGCGCACGACCGACTCCAGGTCGGCCAGCAGGAACTCGCTGCGCAGATCGTCGTAGTCGCGCTTGGGGTCGACCGCGCCTTTCGGCGGCGGCACAGCGTCGCTCTGAAAGGCCCGCAGGCAGTAGACGATGGCCTCGGCCTGGCGGAGGTGGGCGATGATTCGCGGCCGGTCTGCGGCGCCGGCTTCGTTGCCCAGGGCCAGGCCGGGCAGGTCGAGCAGTTCCATGGTGGCCTGAACGACCTTGACGGATTGGCTCATCTCGGCCAGCCACTGGACTCGCTCGTCGGGGATTCTGACCGAAGCCACGTTGGGCTGATCGGCCCGGGCCGGGTGGTTCCGGGAATCGACGGCATGGGCGCTCAAGGCGTCGAACAGGGCGGTTTTTCCGGACATGCTGAGTCCGGCCAGGGCTACTCTCACAGTGTTACCTCTCGAACTTGATGTTTGTCGGGCGGCCGTGAGGGCGCGGTCCGCGGCTCAGTCGGCCATAGCCTGATGGACAATTTTCATGATCCGTATCAGCTCGTCCACGTCTTTCTGCGGCATGTTCTTCAGCATGTGGACAATCGCGTCGATGAAGGTGCGGCGGTAGGCCTCGGCGGCTTTGTGTCCGGGCCCGGTGATGCGGACGTCGATCTTGCGCTTGTCGTCGTCGTTAATCTGTCGGGAGATAAGCGGCTGATCGTACCTGGCTTCCAGGCTCTTCATGATGCGTGACATCTGGGCCGGCAGGACGCCGATGCAGCGTTGCAGATCGCCGACGGTCCGGCAATCGTTCTGCTGCAGGGCGTCGAGGACCAGGAACTCGGCTTCACTGAGGTCGTAAGGCGAATCGGATTTGGACTTCTGTGTTTCCGCCGAGATGTACTTGTTGAGTTCGAATATCTCGAGGGCGACCTGTTCGACGCTTCGCGATCTGGTTTCGGCCATCAGTGATTCTCTCTTTAGCAAACCCTCATTCTAGTGGCTCCCCCGGGATGGTCAACTGGTTTTCGCTTCTTTGCCGAGTCGGGGCAAGGCAGGGCAAGGGGAGGCCGGGCTTGTCCGACAGGGGGGCCGAAACGGTGCGGTCTGTCCCCGGCTGCAGACGTGGCGAGACAGGGCTGGCCTTGTGCTGTGACGTCAAAAGAGTCGGAAACACCGCACAGAAATGATTTCGGGCAATCGCCACGAGAGCGGCCGGAGTCGGCGAAAACGCTGGTTCTCATGACCGGTTGCCGAATCCTGGCCCGGGTCGAGATCGCTCTAGACGCTTGTTGATCCGCCGTCGGGGTTGCCTTCGGCGGCAATGCTCTGGACTGCCTGGCCGGCGGCTTGACCGCCACCGGGTTCGACCGCATCCTGGACCTTCTGCTTCATAAGCCGGCCGACTTTGAACTTGACGGTCCACTTGACAGGCACATGAACGCGCTCCAGAGTGCGCGGATTCTGGGCAATCCGTGGTTTGCGTCGCCGCGTTTCGAAAACGCCGAAATCGCGGAATTCCAACCGGTTGCCCGCAGCCAGTTCATCAACGATGTCATTCAGGAACATCTGGATGACCTGCTTGACCAGAACGCGCTTCTGGCCGGTGCGGTCAGCGATACGATCTGTAAGCTGCTTCTTGGTGATGGTCTGCATAAAGTGCCCCCATCGAAAAAAGGTTCTCATGAAGCGTTTGCCTGATGCGCACAGACACCCTACACCCAAAGTGGCAACACGCGCATTACGCCGAGCGGCACGGGACAACTACGCGGTTCTATTCGAAATCCAGCAGACTTGCCGCAAACGGCACCCGACACCCGATATGCTTTCGCCATACGAAGTGAGCAAAATACTGCAGACTTCAGCGCCGCGACTTCAACTCTATGCTATATCAAGGCTTACGCGTCCGCAAGAAAAAAACGGGAAAATCTCACTGAAAATCCCCCCAAGGCCGCCGGGGAGGCTCTGCGGCTCACGCAGGCCTTGAAAAGACATAAAACAGAGTTATTTCAGGACCATAACCGGTCCGCCAATCACCAACCGTGCAACCGTACCATGGCGGCTCAGGACGTGGTCTGGGACCCCCGTTCCTGGCGTGCCATGGCTGCCAGCCTGTCGCGAAGATGGGCTGCCGACTCGTAGTCCTCGCGTGCCACGGCTTGCTTCAGGTCGAGTTGCAGCCGTTGGCTGGGCGTCAGCGGCCTGTTGCGCATGATGTGCCGCGCCAGGCGGCGCAGCTTTAGGATTGCCGCTTTGCGTTCTCGCCGCCACCGGCGTTCGTTGATCGGCGCCAGCGACTCGATTCGGCGAATGCCCTCTTTGGCCTGACGCAAGGCCTCGGAGTGCCGGCCCTGTTTCAAGGAGACCATGGCCCGGCTGATGAAGTGCAGCCGCAGGGTCACCGGGCGGTAGCGCTCCAGCGACTCTGCATCTTCGGGATGGTCGGCGCACTGCATCAACAGGTCAAAGGCC
>JAACEH010000194.1 GCA_011682595.1 Anaerolineaceae bacterium | reverse complement strand
CCGCCCGCCGTAAAGTAGCCCAGCCCGCCGCATTAGTGTGTGACTTTTTTTCTGGCGGCCGGTGGCCAGGTTGAACCTGGACCACAATGGTGTGTGGCACGGCGGGCAAGCCCCGCCGCGGGCACAGGGCAAGAAAGTTATCCGGCCCCGCCGAAGGAAGTCGCGTTGTAATACTAAAATACTAAATAGCCGATAAAATTCCTAAATCGCCGGACGCGGCGGGGTGTTGCTATATAATAGCGAGAGGGCGAGGCCCGCGCCTGCCGGTGCCAGGGGCGTGCGATTTTTCGAGGCAGGAGCCATGAAACGAACGATTCTGAGCGGTTTGACCGTTGTTACAGCCATCTCGCTGATGCCCGTCATGGCCGGGGCGGACATTTTCTACCTCCGCGGCGGCGGAAAAATCGAGGGCGAGGTTATCCAGCATAAGGGCGATGTGATTGTCCTGCGGGTCGGCGGCGGCGAGATCGGACTAGCCACCAGCCTGATCGAGCGGCAGGAGAAGGCCCCATCACCGATGGAGCAGTACCGCGAGCGTGCCGCGGCCGTGGCCAACACGGCGGCCGGGCACGTGGAGCTGGCCCGCTGGTGCAGCAGGAAGCTGCTGTCCGAACAGGCCCGCAAGCATTACCGGTTGGCCCTCCAGCTCGACGGCGACAATGCCGCAGCACGCCGGGCCCTGGGCTACGTCAGGCGCGGCGACAAGTGGCTGACCGGGCAACAGGCCCGCCAACTGAAAGAGGCCCGCAAGGCCGACCAGACGGTGCGCAACCACCAGTACAGGTTCCGCAGCAAACAGTGGGCAAGCAAGCTCCGCACGCTCAGCCGCGGGCCCTTCAGCCAGTGGCAGTACAGCGCCGAATTCTCGAAGGCCCGCGACGAGGTGCTGGCCATCAGCGATCCGGCAGCCGTCGAAGCGTTGCGGAAGATCCTCGGCAAACACTCCGAAGAATCAGCCCGCCTGGTGGCCGTTGAGGCACTGGGCCGAATTGGCGGCGACGATGCCGCCCTGGCCCTGGTGGACATGATGACCGACGACCCCGACACGGAAGTCTACACCCGCAGCCGCGAGGCACTGAGCCGCCTGCGCAGCGAGAAGGCCCAACTGGCCATGAGCAACATCATGCGGGCCGGCGGCGAGGTGGCTCGCAACCGCGTGGCCGCCGCCGTGGCCGACGCCGGGCTCACCAACACCGTGCCCAGCCTGGTCAGGTCGCTGATTACCCTCGAGACCCGCGTCATCCGACACGAGCCGACCGAGGCCCAGCGGTCCTGGATCAGGGTCGGCACAACGTACGGCTACGTGGCCGATCTCGAGCCGGTGGTGGCCCAGGCCGCCGTGGCCTTCAACCCCGTCATCGGCTACATCACCTCCGGGGCCCTGCTCGATGTCCGGGCCTACGTCGAACCGTGGACCGAACGGGTTACCGTGACCGTCAAACACCCCAAGGTGCTGGCCGCCCTGCAGCGGATCAGCGGACAGAATTTCGGTTACGATATCCGCGCCTGGCGGCGCTGGTACGGCCGCTACCTGGTCCAGCAGAAAGAGAAGAAAACGGGGTCCGCCCGGGCCTTGCGCGAAAACGCCGGGCAGGAACCGTCCGAATAGTTCCCCCCCAATCGCTAACGCACAACTTGCCGGCCCGCTCGGTAAATTCCGGCCGGGCGGGTGCCACGGTCTGGCTTGGCCAGGCCGTGATCGTCCTGCGAAGGTTCGTTGTGGCCTGGCCCTGCACCAGACCATGGCGCCCGTTGTCTTGCTCTGTGATTATGAACTCCCCCGACAGCGGACCTTGCGGACCGGACCTTGCGGGCCCTTGCCTAAGCCGGCCTCCTCTGGTAGATTGATCTGCCATGACTGATCCGACCGGCGAGTTTCTCGAAGCCCTGCGGCACAAACTGGAATCGCTCCGCCTGGCGGGCCTGCGGCGCATTCCGCGGATTCTGTCGGCCCTGGAAACCGCTGCGGCAACACCCCAGGCGACCGGGCCGCAAATGCCCGAGGGGGGATTCTCGTCCGTGGCCGATTTCGCTCGCCATGTGCGGCAACAACTCAACAGCGAAACGGGCCGGCGGCAGATGGCGGCAACCCAGGCCCCCGGCCCACCCGCCGGCAAGGCAGGTAGCGCCGCCGCTCGGGCGGCGACTCAATCGCCGCCGAGCGCCGAGTTCGATGAAACCCTGCGACCATCGCGGCCGGTCGATCCGGAAATCGAGAAACAGTTGGCCGCCCTGGCCGAGGAGGTCGGCCGCTGCACCCGTTGCCGGGAGTTGGCCGCTGCGCGGACGCAGACGGTGTTCAAAGACGGACCGCCGAACGCCGACCTGATGTTCGTCGGCGAGGCGCCGGGTCAGGACGAGGACGCCCAGGGCGTGCCCTTCGTCGGCCGGGCCGGGCAACTGCTCACCAAGATCGTCAGCGGCGGCCTGAAGATGCGCCGCCGGGACGTTTATGTCTGCAACATCCTGAAGTGCCGCCCGCCGGGCAACCGCAACCCCAGGCCCGACGAGGCGGCCAACTGCCGCGAGTACCTCGACGCCCAGATCGACCTGGTGCGGCCCAAGGTCATCTGCTGCCTGGGCGGCATCGCCACACGCTTTCTGCTCGACGACCCGACGCCGGTCGGCCGCATGCGCGGACGATGGTACTCCTATCGCGGCGTTGCGGTTCGCGTGACCTACCACCCGGCCTACCTGCTCAGGAACTACACCAAGGACGCCCGCACAAAAGTATGGGACGACGTCAAACAGGTGGCCGCCAAGTTGCGCGAACTGAGGGACGCTCCCGGCGGCCCCGTCGAAACCGAGGACGGCCTGTTCTGATTTTTTCGTTGGCCTGCGGGGGGGGGCTTGCGAACCGGCCAACGAGAGGGCTTGCTGGTTGACAAGGCGGGGGCCGGGGCGTAAAGTGAGCGCGGCCGATAGGGGCACATGGAGTTTGAGAGGTTGCATAGATGAGACTGACCGCACTATTGCTCGGCGCTGTTATTGTGGGCCTGACGGCCGGCTGCTCGCCTGACCCCCTGACTCTGCAGGAGCGGGTCTACATCGCCAACGCGATGGTCCGCGATCTGCAGTTGGAGCTTCTGGAACGCGATCGCCGCATCGCCGAACTGGCCGGCGGCGATACCAGCGCCTTGCCGCAGAAGGGCGTGGATAAGTTGACCCCCGAGCGGCTGGTCCGCGACGATCCGTTCCGGGCGGTCAAGATCTCCCTGAGCCGCGTGACCGGCGGGCTCGACCTGGACGGCAAGCCCGGCGACGAGGGTGTCCGCGTTGTCCTGCAGCCGAGGGACGCCGAGGGCGACGTTGTCAAACGGGCCGGCACGGTCCAGATCGCCCTGTTCGACCTGGCCCTGACCGGCGGCAACCAGAGGATCGGCCAATGGAGTTTCACGGTCGACCAGGTGGCCCACGAGTGGGTCGGCGGGTTCGGCGTGGACAGCTACTCGTTCGAGCTGAAATGGCCCGGCGACAAGTTGCCGCAACATCGCCAGCTCACGGTGGTGGTCCGCTTCACGACACTCGACGGCCGCAAGTTGACCGCCCAGAAGGCTATTAAGGTCCAGTTGCCGCAAGGCTAAGCGGTCTGGCGTATGTTTTTCGGGGTTGGGTGCCATGGCCTGGCGGCACAGGCCAGGCCATGAAAGGTGCACGTCTATGGCCTCGCGAGTAAAGGCTCTTTTGCACTCGCCGCTGTCGGTCTTCTATCTGCTGATCGGGGTAGTGGTGATGTCTCTTATCGGCGGCCCTCCGATCAGCCAGGTACCGCGGATTGTCGCCGACTTCTTCAGCTCGGGGCCGGGCATCATGATGGCCGTCATACATGCCGCGATGATGACCGCCGGGGCGGGCCTCGGCTGGGCCGTCGCCCTGGTCGTCACAAACCGCAAACGCAACAGCGGCAAATGGGAAACCATTGGTTACGTCGAGCAGCCGTAAGGGTCTCGTCGTACTTGCAGCGTCAGTGGCAAATCACGTTTCGGGAGGAACACAGAATGAGTCAGATCCCGCCACCGCAGCAGCCGTACCAGGCCCCGCCAGGGGCGCCCGCCGTGGAACCGCACAGGGGAGTGCTGATTCTTATCCTGGGCATTCTCAGTCTGACGGTCTGTGGCTTGTTGGCTCCGTTCGCCTGGATCATGGGCAACACCGACCTGCAGAAGATCCAGGCCGGCCAGATGGACCCCTCGGGCGAGGGCCTCACGCAGGGCGGCCGCATCTGCGGCATGATTGGCTCCATTTTTCTTATACTCGGTGTCGTCGTCGGCATCATCGCCATGCTGTTCGCTGTCATTGTTCCGTCGATGCAGCACTGAGGCCATGAAACTCGAAATCGTCCGCGTATCTCGCAGGCCCGCCGTGCCGCTGTGGGCCGTCGCCCTGGCGGCCT
>JAACEH010000011.1 GCA_011682595.1 Anaerolineaceae bacterium | reverse complement strand
CACGCCGCATACGTCGGCGTAAGGCATGAAGGGCACGAGGTCAACGGCCTCGGGCTCCAGGTCCAGTTCGGCGACGGTGCGGTCGTAGAGGTCCCGGTCACGACCGGACACGCCGCCCAGGCACTTCAGGCGAACGGGCAGGTCGCGACGAAGGCCTTTCAGGGCGGTGAGGATTCCTTCCAGGTCACGGGTCTTTTGCAGCGTGCCCTCGTGGTAGATGACCATCTGCGCATCGTCGGGCTTCGATTCCCACGCGCTGAAGTTCTCCATTGGCGAACCGTTGTAGATCAGCGTCATGCGGCCATCGACCAGGGGGCCGTAGTACCTGCCCAGCCCCGGACTGACGGTAATGAGCCAGTCGCATCGTGGGGCCAGCCGGGCGGTCACCACGCGGACGAACTCGCCGACCAGTCGCCCCGCCAGGCCGGGCCGCACATAGGCGTAGGTCACATGGTTCAACTCGTGGGCGTCGTAGATGACCGGCACGTCGAGCCGCTTCTTCAGCCTCAGGGCAACCCACAGGGCGTCGGGCTCGTGACAATGGTAAATGTCGGCCTTCAGCGACAGGGCAACCTCGAACAGCCGCTTCAGTTGGCCGAACCGCTGCAACGGCTCGACGCGCTTGCCGATGCCGTGGATCGTGATGCCGCCCTTCTCCTGCTCGGGGACGTCCGTGCAGCCGACAAAGTGCACGTCGTCGTACCGCTTGCGGAGGCTGAGCAGCTCGCGGTCGAAGATTCGGGCGTCGTCCACCGGATGCGACGACGTGATGTGACAGACTCGCGGCATTCAGAACACTCCTTCCTGGGACAGTTGAATCTTCGGCGCTTGACGGCGCCGCTATTGAATCAGGCTCTCGAAAACCTCCTGGCTCCTGTGGGCCACCGCCTGCCAGGAATGGTCGCGGCGGACGACCTCGTGCAACTGGTCGCGCCGACCGCGGAACTCGTCCAGGCGAGCGATGGTCTCAGTGATCTTGTCGCTCAGTCCCCGGGCCTCGCCGGTCGGGTACTGGCCCGGCCAGTTGAGCCCGGCCAGGACGTCGCCCAGGGCGACGCTGTCGGGCACCAGCACGGGCAGCCCCACGGCCAGGGCCTCCCAGAACTTCAGCGACGACAGACCGTAGCGCGTGGTCCGCGCATCGTGGACACTGATGACCTCCAGGTCCAGGGCCCGCAGGTAGACGAGCACCCGCTCGTGCGGCACCGCGCCGCGAAGCAGGAAGCGGTGGCCCAGCCCGTGGCGGGCGATGGCCTCCTCGACCATGGGTCGCCGCTCGCCGTCACCGACGACAACGAAGTAGGTTGGTCGCTGATCGTCCTGGGGACACAGTGCCGCCGCGTCGATCAGCAGGTCCAGCCCCTGGTAGGCCGAGAGCGTGCCCACGAAGCCGACCAGCACGGCGTCCTGCGGCAGGTCGAGTTCCTGCCGGGCAGCCGCCTGGTCGCCGGGCGAGAAAATGTCGACCGCGGCGCCGTTGTGCACGGCGAATACCCGCTTCGGTTTCGTTCCGCGGCGAATCAGCTCGGCACGCAGTCCTTCGGTCACGCAGATAAAGCCCGAGGCCCAGCGCAGGTTCCAGCGGTCGAAAAAGTGAACCAGGCGGATCGCAAAGCGCGGCAAGCCGCGCATGGCCAACTCCAGGTCCACGATGCTGTCGACCTCGGCGACGTAGCAAGTGCGCATCAGCCGGCAGATGACGTGCATGAGAAACGAGTGGAACAGTCCGCGCGTGTAGACCACCTCGGGACGATAGCGAAGAATAAGGTAGGGCATGGCCGGCAACAGCAGGGCGTGAAACAGCAGGAAGGCGACCATTGACCGCCGCAGCGTCGGCACGTAGGAGACCGGCAGGCCAAGATCCTGGTCGGTGCGCGGCGGATAGCCCGGCGCGACGATGCGGACCTGGTTGCCGCAGGACGCCAGCCCCCGGGCCAGGTGGACGAAATGCGCCCGCCCGCTGCCGGGCTTGTTGAGGTTTTCCGACCAGACCATCAGGATCCGCACCAGGTGCCCTCTCGCGCCACCGTCCGGGGGCCATCCTTTGCCAAGGCTGCCCCTCACGCCGTCCGCCCGGCCAGACGCCGGTAGGTTTCCAGAAAGTCCCGGCATTGGTTCTCCCAGCAGTACCGTTTGGTGGCACACAGGGCGTTGCGGGACTTCGTCTCGCGGCCCGCAGGGTCGGCCAACAGTTCCCGGACCGCCTCGGCAATGGCCGCTGGATCGTCGGGATCGACCGTCACGCCGCAATCGGCGTCCTTGATAATGGCCCCGATCTCGGGGAAATTCGAACCCACGACCGGCAGGCCGGCCATCATGTACTCGAACAACTTGTTTGGCGACGACAGGTAATAGCTCAGGTTGTGCCTCTGAATGAGACACAGGCCGAGGTCGGCGCCGACCAGGTGCCTGATGATCTGATCGTACGGCACCGGCGGAACCCAGTGCACACGCTGCTGCAGCGACGGGCGCTGCCGGCAGAATGCCTGGAGGGTCTGCATATAGTCCGGGTCCTCATAACCGAGGAAAACCAGGTGCACGTCGTCCGGCAACAGGGCCAGGGCCTCCAGGGTCGGCTCGATGCCGCGGCCGGATCGGACCGACCCACAGTAGACCACAATGCGTCCCTCGGGCGACACACCGGCTTTTTCCCGCAACACGTCCGAGGGCGTCGGCTGCTGGTAGGTCGGACAGTTGCGCAACACCAGCGGCTGCGGCAGCCCGTAGATTTCAGCGAAGGCCTTGGCCCGGCTGGGCGTGGCCTGAAAGACCGCATCGCATCGGCGGGCGAAAAAACGCTCGGCGACCCGCAGCAGAAACCCGAACCACTTTCCGCGAAGGACCGACGTCCTGCCGGCGGGCCACAACTCGTGCGAATCGTAGACCAATTTGGCCCCCGAGAGCCTGGCGCCCAGCCAACCGGCCGGCAACGGGTCCAGGTCGTTGACGTGCACGATGACCGGCCGGTGCCGCAGACAATAAAGAACTGTCCGGACATACCACACCACCCGATAGAGCCAGCGGAATGGCCCCTTGTGAGCGCGGCGGCCCATGCGAACGATTCGCACGCCCTGCTTCCGCTCTCGCGACGGCAAGCCCGGCCGCGGCAAGGCCAGGATCACCACGTCGAACCCGTCGGCGGCGGCACTGACGGCCTCTTTGAGTACCCGACTGTCTTTCTCGAACGTGTTGCTCAGCAGCGCAACGACAAGTGGGGCATTCGCCGGCAGCGGAAGTGCGTTCTCCTGCAATTCTGGAGGGGAGCTAGACGGCAAGGGACCCTCCCTCCGCAGGCGGCATATCGACGGGGAACGGCTCCGGATAATCCTGGTCGGCCAGGCGGCTCTTACGCAATTGAGCCCCAAGAGCGCAGGTCAATCCCGCCGTCATGGCGACGAACAGGCCCATCTTGTCCCCCTTGGAAACCTCGTCGGTAATCGCATAAACCAGGATCACAGCGTTCATGCAAAAGAGCATCATGGCCACCTTCAGGCTGTCGCTGTCCCGGCTTCTGAAGATATTAGATATTGTCTTGACCGAAACGAGAAATTTCAATGGGATGAAAATCAGCAGTCCCAGCAGGCCAAGACGGTAATATACCGAGACGTAATCGTTGTCAACGACGCGGCCGATGAACTTACTCGGACCGAACCCGGTCAGTGGATTGGCCTGCTCGGCCACTTCGCTCGCCCGCTCCTGCCACATCCTCGTCCTCACGTACATGCCGCGGCCGATACCCCCTTCACCATGCTCGCCCATTCGGAAAATAGACTTCATGCGATTCGGTATCGGCAGCGACTCGATCTTGGCAACCAGAACAAGACCGACCCCCACGACCAGCAGCATCAGGGCAACGGCTCCCCATCTGTGCCGCCCCCCCATCCAGGGAATCACGATGATGCCCAGGAAGACGGCCAGGGCAAGGCTGCCCAAGGTCGCGATCGTGGCTCCGCGGGATTCGGTCCAGAGGAAAAAGCAGATCATCGCACCGGCCAGTGCGCCCATCGGCACCACCAGGCGACGAAACAGGCCGCGGCCATATAACAACGTCGACAGAGCAGCCCCCAGACACATCCCCACAAAGGCGCTGGAAGCATTCGTATTGCCCAGGCTCCCGGTAGCACGGACCGTGGTGGCCCGCCCCGCCTCGATGGCGGCCACCAGCTTCTCCCAGCCTCCCCAAAACTCCGTCGACAGGCGCCGGAAATTGCCGAGATCGTAAAACTGCAGGCCGAGAACCGCCACTTCGACTATGCCGCAGACCAACAGCGACCAGATGATCCAGTTCCATCCGCGGCGATCCGGTCGCGCCGTGGCGCAGATGACGAAGGTCATGAACAGTCGAAAGTCCGTGGCCGGCGTGTACAGGGCATCGTTGATGACGAGCTGGTACCGGCCCGCCTCCAGTCCCGCCAGATAGCTGACAATGGTCACCATCATCAGGCCAAGATAGAGCAGGCCGATAGCCGACTTGCCGGGGCTGAACCACCAGCCCGTCCCGCGACTGGAGGCCCATTCCCAGGCAACCAGAAAAAGGATAACCACCAGGAAGTCATCGGCCCGCAACGGCGGCAGGTTGCCGATCTTGACGACGGGCGTAAAGGCAATTACCACTATCAGAATTGCCAGTACGATACCATGTGCACGCGAGGCCATGACTTCTCCGAGAACCTATCATTGAGCCGCGCTTGGCGGCAGACCAAAGCCCTACAACAAGGAGCATCGCCCGTCTTGCGATGCCCGTGGCCCCGGGGTAACCGGGCCATTTTATTGACCGTCACAGGCCCAGCCAAGGACAACTCAATACCGGCCATAGGAGACCTTGGGAAACTCCTCGCCGTCTTATCGGCATTATGAGGCCTATTTCAGCAGGTTAATCGGCCCTGGCGAACCCCGCTGTCCTGCTCTCGGTGTAAAAGGCGAGGCCGCCGGACAATTGGCAGGTCAAGAGCCAGCGCGGAAAGCCGCTCGGGCCTTTTCGTAGACCTCGACGGTCTGCTCGGCGATCCGCCGCCAAGTGAAATGGTCCAGCACCCTCTGCCGAGAAGCGGACTGCATGGCCCGGCGCTTCTCGGCGTCGCGGACCAGCGAAACAATGGCTTCGGCCAGAGCGGGCGGATCTTCGGGGGGCACCAGCAAACCGTTTCGCCCCTCGTCCACGATCTCGGGGATGCCGCCGACGCGCGTCCCGGCGATGGCGCACCCACAGGCCATGGCCTCCAGGCCGAAAATGCTGGTGGCCTCCACCAGCGAAGGCAGCACCGCAATGTCCGCCGCAGCCAGGATGGCCGGCATCTCGGTGTTGGGCAACGTGCCGGCCAGGATAAACTTACCCCGGCAAATCGGAGTGTCGACCGCCGCTGCGATGGCGGCATGCTCCGATCCGTCTCCCACGACAAGAAGTCGCGCCTCGGGGGCCTCCGTCAGAATCCGCTCGGCGGCGCGGGCCAGGTAGATCACGCCGCACTTGGGCACCAGGCGCCTCGCGGTCACCACCAACGGCGCGTCGACCGGAATGTTGAAGCGCCTGCGAACGTCGTCGCCGGACAGGTCGGGGCGGAACTGTTCGGCCTCCACGCCGTTGGGAATGTAAACGCAACGATCCGGCGGCAACAGCATCCCACTGGCCTCGACCAGCTCGCGGCTGGGGGCGATGATCCAGTCGGCGTGCCCCAGGCCGTACTGCAGCTTGCGCTTCCTGCCGCCGTAGAAATCTACGAGGTACATCGATGAGTGATTGGTAAAAAGTCGTGGAATATCACGACAACTCTTCCGGGTCTCCAGGCAACCGAGGTAATAATGGTGCCAGTGGAGGACCTCGAAGGACCGCTGGCGGTGCAAGGCTTCAATGTAACGCGACGCCCTGCGGACCCGGAGCAGGACGCGGAGCTTTGGAATCCGCGAGCGGGCGCAATAGATATAGTGCGCCTCGACGCCGCCGATCCGCTTGACCTCCGTCGGCCGGTCGCCCCAGTCGGACTTGACGACGACCACTTCGTGCCCCAGCGCCGCCAGGGTCTGGGTCAATTGATGAACGTGGGCCGCCACGCCGCCGACATTAGGCAGATAGTCCGGAGAGGTGACAAGAACTTTCATGGCGCAAGTGTCCCTTCGCTTACTTTATTTCGGCTCGAACGGTTCGAACGGTTCGCCGGCCAGGGCCTCAGCGATCCGGGCGGCAGCCTTCCCATCGCCGTAGGGGCTGACCGCCTCGGACATGGCACGGTAGGCCTGCGGATCGTCCAGCAGCCGGCTGACCTCGCGGACGATCGCCTCGCCGTGCGGGCCAACGAGCTTGACGCCGCCGCCGGCCACAGCTTCCGGCCGTTCGGTCTTGTCGCGCATCACCAGGACCGGCTTACCGAGACTGGGGGCCTCTTCCTGCACGCCCCCGGAGTCGGTCAGGACGATGTGCGACCGGTTCATCAGGTAGACGAAATCCGCGTAGTCCAGCGGCCCGAGGAGCCGAATGTTCTTCACGCCGCCGATGATGGCCCGCACCGGCTCCTGCACGTTTGGATTCAGGTGAACCGGATAAACGATCTCGACCTGCGGGTACCGTTCGGCCAGTTGCTTGAGGGCCTGGCAGATCTCGAGGAAGCCCGCGCCGAAGTTCTCGCGGCGATGGCCCGTCACGAGTATGGTTTGCTTCGACAGATCGAGTTTCGACAACTCGGGGTGTCCGGCCGGATCGTAATCCTTGAGCCGCTCGAGCACCATGAACAGGGCGTCGATCACGGTGTTGCCGGTCACGTAAATTGACTCTGCCCTGCACCCGCAGCGCAACAGGTTGGCCCGCGAGCCGGCCGTCGGGGCGAAATTGTAGTCCGACAGGACGCTGATGAAGCTGCGGTTGGCTTCTTCGGGAAAGGGGGCGTATTTGTCGCCGGTCCGCAGGCCGGCCTCGACGTGGCCGATTTCGATCTGCTCGTAGAAGGCGGCCAAGGCGCCGACGAAGGCCGTGGTCGTGTCGCCCTGGACGAGCACGACGTCGGGGCGAACTTCCTTGAGCACCGGCTCCAGGCGCGTCAAGGCCCGGGTGGTAATTTCGTACAGCGTCTGCCCGGGTTTCATCAGGTCGAGGTCGTAGTCGGGCCTGATGTCAAAGAAGCCCAAGAGCTGATCGAGCATCTGCCGGTGCTGTCCGGTCACGCAGATGCGGACCTCGAAGTTCTCCGCCCGCGCCTTCAGGGCTTTGACCACCGGCGCCATCTTGATGGCCTCGGGCCGCGTGCCGAAAACAAACAAAACCTTCTTCATGGACTTCCCTTCGCCAAGACGTCGGCTTCCGCTCCTCGGAGGAACAGAAACTATAGGGCGACGGACGCGCGATGTCAAGCCATCAGACAACAGTGAAGGAACCAAGAGTTGCACTGCTCCCGATACGGAGTATAATGGCGACCCGCGACATGTGTCCCGTTGCTGCGGGAACGCCACACGTGGTGATGGTTTTGTCTCATTCGGGACCGGACACGGCCCAACACATGGGTACGGCCTATGACAGACATGTAAGTTTATGTAGGAGCCAGCTATGCGAATTGGGCTGCTGACCTATTTCTGGGAAGACAATCCCGGACAGTTCTTCCAGGCACTGGCAACAGTTGGAGTCCTCCGGAAGACTTTTCCGGATGCCGAAATCGAGATTCCTGATGTTCGCCCCTGGGATCGGCGCAAGCGGTTCTGGGGCTATCGAGACATGGCCTTCCGGCCTTGGCGGAACGTGGCCCGCCAAGGCCGGAGGACAAGATACAATAAGGGCCGGCTACAATTGCCCATACGCGGCCCGAAGGCTGTTACCAACGACCCGGCGGCAGCGGTTCGAGAGATCGGCAAGAGGGGCTACGACCTGCTGGTCATTGGCAGTGACACAACATTATATCTTTGGGGTAACGGCCGATATAAGGACAACCTTCCCCCTCCGTACTGGTTGGCGGATCTCCCAAACGTGCCGCGCGTGATGCTCGCCTCCTCCGGCCACACCGACCGCTATGAGGATCTGACCGAGCAACAGCGAAGTATCATGAGTCGTGCCGTCAAGGATTTCTGCTTCATGGCGGTTAGAGACCCTCTCACGATGAATATGTTAACGAAGCTCGGCCCACGTGAAGGGACTCCCTTGCGCGTGGTTCCCGACCCGACGTTCACTTATGAGATAGACACCGCCCCGGCCAGGATGCTGGCGGAGCGCAAAAAGATCCGCAGGAAGCGGCCACTGTGCGGCCTGAACCTCCCAACCGTGACACCGTTCACGAAGAAGCTGGTGGAACTCCTACGGCGGCACTTCGATGTGGTGGCACTCAGTCCGTGCTACCCCGGGTGCAAACGTCTTGTCGTTGGACCTTTTGAGTGGAGTGGAATATTCTCGCAGTTCGACCTGTGCGTTACGGCGAGTTTCCACGAGGCCGTGTTTTGCCTTAAGCTCGGCACACCGGTGTTCAGCGTCGAGGGGGCCCCTTACCGCTTCGATCCTCACTCCGGGAAGTCCAAGATCTACTTTCTGTTGGAGGAGTTCGGCCTGGTGGACCAGAACTTCGTCAACCCTTACCGGTCCGCGGCGACCGCAGAGAAAATCTGTGACCGCATAGCCGGGATGTGGCGTTCGTTTGACAGACAAGCTGTAGTCGACCACGCGAAGACTCTCAGACAACGATATCTGGACGCCGCCGCAGACATGCGCGAGGTCGTGGTCAACCAGATCGGGTAGAGGTCTGGCGGAGGATCGGCCGCATGAGCCGCAACAACAGAACTGTCAGGTTCGTCGTGAAGAACCGGCTCTGCACCGCTTGCGGTACCTGTGTGGCGGCATGTCCGGCCAGCGCCATTTCAATGAGAGAAACTCCGGCGGGGTTCCCACGACCGATCATCGACGTCCAAACGTGCACCGAGTGCGGACTGTGCTATGATGTGTGCAGCGGGATTCAGTACCACTTCGATCTGCCAGAGGATGTGGACGGGTTGTTTTGGCCGCGGCCCCTGACTGTGTTCCTGGGCCGAGCCACAGACCCGACGATCCATGCCTTCGGCCAGAGCGGAGGCGTGATAACGGGCCTGCTGACGTTTCTCATGCAGCAGAAACAGATTTCGCACGCTCTAGTCACCCGCATGCCTCGAGACGGCTCGGTGCGCCCCCAGGCATTCTTCGCCGCCTCCCCTGAGGAATTGCTGGAATGCGTGGGAAGCAAGTACTGCCTCAACCCCCTGAACGCGGCGTTGACTCGCTGGCCAAAGGATAGTGCCGGCGTCGCCGCGGTTGGGCTGGGCTGCCATGTGCACGGTATCCGCAATCTGGAACATGTCCTGCCGAAACAATGGGAGAACAGGTTTCAACTCATCATTGGCCTGTTCTGTCTGAAGGCTGCCGGCTTCCTGTGCTTTGACCACCTGTTGCGATTTCGGGCTCATGACAAACCCGTCTCGCGGGTCTTCTTTCGCAAAAAGGCCCAGGCGGGGAAACGGGGCTACCCGTGCATCGAGTACACCGATGGCACTTGCCAGGATTTCCCTGTGGACTTCCTGTGGGAGTTCTTTCACGACAAGTTCGTTCCGCTGCGGTGTCGATTCTGCTTTGACCAGTTGAACCGGATGAGCGACCTGGCCGTTGGCGACCCCAACGGATACTCCAAGGATATTATGGACAAGGGGGTAAGCGTTATCGCGGTCTACACCAGCAAAGGGCTGGATACCCTGCGCAAAGCCCAGGAACAGGGAGCCATCGAACTGATCGAGTCGTCAGCGGAGAAAATGTGGGGCGGCCTACATCTTGCGAATCGCAAGCAACGGGTTGTTTCGACGTTCACCCGCTGGAAACAACTGGACCGATGCGTCTGCGATGTCCCTGCCTTGAAGGCTTTGCCGGCCGCGTCTCCTTCAATAAGCACGTGCTGGACGATGGAGCACCAATGGAAGATCGAGGGGATATCGACACGAGCAAAGGCCTACCGAAAGATCTTGCGGTTCTGGAAGCTCATCGGCTTCCTGGGCGGCCTCAAGAGCCGTTTGCTTCGCATGGTTCGGACCGGACACTGATGACCGCTACGGGGCAACACCGGGGTGTAGAATCTTTCACGTTCCCTTAAGGCCGATCATTCTGGCGACAGGCGCCACCAGCCGGCGGCGAATCTCCGGGGCGAGCCCCACCCCAAGACCGAGCCCGCAGCCCAACACCCCAAGCACCGCCGCAGACACCAGCAGCGACACGCGACTGTTCACCGGATAGACCCGCTGCAAGGCCAGGCACGCCAAGGCCAGCAGACTGACCGCCAGCAGCGGGCGCAGAAACGACTTCTTCATGTACCGGACCAGGGGCATCTTGAACTTGTGGCACGTGTACCAGGGAGTCCATACGACACTGCGGACGAACAATGGGGCCACCGCCGCGACGGCAACGCCTACGAGTCCATAGCCGGCCAGCACCGCGGCGATGCTGAGCCCTAGGGTTAGAACGGCCGTGATGACCTGGCTGATGACCAACCACTTCAGGTATCCGCATCCTGACAGTGCGGCATTAGCCACCCGGGCGAAGCCCTGCGGCAACTGGCCGACGGCAAGAATAATGAACGGCCAGTAGGCCACGGCGGCGACCTGGGGGGCCTTTCGGATCCACTGCTCCAGCAGGGGGCGAGCATAGACGATGACGCCTACGCAGAGGGCCCAGTTCAGCAGGCTACAGACCTGGTTGCCTTTCCAGAGCCTGTCCTCGATCTGGTCCTGGTTTTCGATGGCGTGCGAAGCGCTAAACAGAGGGAGGAAGACCGAGCTTACGCCGCCGACCATGCTCCTGATCATGATTATGCACATGCCGGCGACGGAGAAGACGGCTGTCGCCTCCGGCCCCAGCCACTTCATGTTCACAAAGTTCGGCGTCTGGAAGATTAGCAGCGTGCAGATGGCCAGGATGAATGCATTGATGCCGAAACCCGAGAGCATCTTTAGTTGCGACCTGGAGAAGTGGCGCGGAGAAATGCGCAGTTGGGGCTCAAGGTGGAAGCAGAAGACCACCAGGATCAGCCATTCCAGAGACGAGCCACAGACCACGGCAATGCCAATCAGGGTAATGCTGGGTTCATAGACGTTCAGCAGCAGGATGACCAGTCCGAAGTAGAAAAGCCGGCTGACAATGGCAGCAAGGTTGGTCGCCTCGTATCGCAGGTGGCCTTCGATGAAGCCTTTGAAGGGGAGCATGAACAGCCGCAGGAAGGCGATGCCCGAGGCCACCCGGAACAGCATCACGGTGTCTGCGTGCAAGGATTCGGGGATCTTGTCCATGACGACGGGGACATAGGGCGCGGCCAGATAGGTGACCGCAGCCCCGACGAGGCTCATCACGGTGTAGAACACGATCACCGTGCTCATCATGGCGCTCTGATCGGAAATGCTCTTCAGGGCCACGTAGCGGGCGGCATAGCGGCGAACGGCCACGGTCAGACCGGCGTCGAGCAAGGCCATGCAGGCCAGGAAGCTGCCGACAATGGCCCAGACGCCGTAGGCTTCCTTGCCCACCTTGGACAGTACGATCGGCACCAGGATGACGCCTGTCGCCATCCCGACAATGCGAGCGACCCAGTTTGAGGACACGCTTAGACCGAACTGTCGCAGAAGTCCCAACTGATCATCACCTCGCCAACCGGACTATCCGACCGGCCACTCCAGTTCACATATAAAAAGGCCGGCGCCAGGCCACGAGCCCGGGCCGTTGCCCTCGCCCCGGTCAATACAACGGCGACGGCGACTCGCCCACGCCAGCCGGGGGGCCTGTCGCACCGACCGCTCATCTGAGGCGATGGTGAATCCGCATGAGATTGGCCGAAAGCGAAAAATCCCAATGGGACGGATGACTCAGAAAACAGATACGCTGTCGCCCCATCTGCATGGCCTCCCGAGGCGAAGGACCATAGCGCCACACCTTTGGCGGCCCACAGTCACTGATGTACTCGTCGAAGGCGTCGAGCAATTCCGGCGCATAGGCCGAACAGATGCGTCGGCGAAATCTCTCCGGCAGCCGTTCCACCAGAACCACATCCCGGACGCCCAGGGCCCGGTGCTCGGCTGAACCGTGGGCGGCTATCGAGAAAATCGGTCCGAACAGCCCTTCGAAGGCATCAATCTGACGCCCCAGGCCCTCGGCAGCCTCGTCCAGCACCTCGTCGGTCAGCTCGTCGGCCGACGTGATAGGCCGACGAATGGCGGCAAACCGGATGGCCTCGTGATGCAAACCCACCTCGCCTCCGCCGCGGCGGACTCGGGCTATGACCTCCGGATCGGCCGTCTCCCACCGGAAATAGTATGTTGCCCTGACGTCCAGACTTTGCTCGATCTCGAGAAATTTCAGCGAGGAAAACGGAAGGCCGTCGATGTCATGGCGAAGCACCATCGCCTTGAGTCCGGATCGCTCCGGACCGGCCTGGCGCCACTGCTGAACCGTCATCAGACGATATCCCTGGTCGAGCGCTGCTTCCAGAATCCGGCGGTACTCCCTCCACCGGGAAGGCCTGAAAACCCGTGACATGATTCGAACGGCTCCCATCATCAATAAACCCTCCATCGGTCTCGCGCCGCAAATGGTGACGCGCTTCATCAACTCACGGACTTCCCGAAGCGCTGCTAGTCTCCGAATGGCGAATCGGCCAGCAGGCTGACGATCCGGTCGGCCGACTTGCCGTCGCCATACAGTGCGGCTTTGCGTCCCGGCTTTGCTTCGGCCACCGCCGTCAGGATGCGCTCCGTGTCGCTGCCCACGACTTGGTTCCAGCCGGTCTCGACCAGCTCGACCCACTCGGTCTCGTCGCGCAGCGTGACACAGGGCACGCCGAAAAAGTAAGCTTCCTTTTGCACGCCGCCGGAGTCGGTCAGAATCAGCGACGCGTTGTCCTCCAGGGTCAGCATGTCCAGGTAGGGCACGGGATCGGTGACAATGACCTTGCCCATCTCCTCGGCCAGGTGGCGGCCCAGGGTGTTCCTGGTTCGCGGGTGAAGCGGCAGGACGATCGGCCGGTCGATCTGCCGCAGGGCGGCCAGGATTGATTTCAGCCGCCCCGGATCGTCGGTGTTCTCGGCCCGGTGGATCGTCGCCAGGTAGAAGCCTTTGGGCTGGAGGTTCAGCCGCTCCAGGACGTCGGACTTGCTGCGGGCCAGCTCGCGGTTGTAGAGCACCGAATCGTACATCACGTCGCCCACCTGGTGGACGCCCTCGGTCAGGCCCTCGCTGCGCAGGTTCTCGACCGCCAGGTCACTCGGGCACAGCAGCAGCGCCGACACGTGGTCGGCCACCACGCGATTGATCTCCTCGGGCATGCGACGGTTGAAGCTGCGCAGCCCGGCCTCGACGTGGGCCACCGGGATATGCAGCTTGACGGCGGCCAGAGCGTCGAGTTCGTGTCGCCGTAAATCAGCACCAGGTCCGGCTGCCCTTCGACCATCACCCGCTCGAGGCTCTCCAGCATGCGACCGGTCTGCCGGCCGTGGGAGCCCGACCCGATCTCCAGGTTGACCTCCGGCGGTGGAATCTGCAACTCGTCGAAGAAAACCCGCGACATGTTCTCGTCATAGTGCTGCCCGGTATGAACGATCGACTCTTCGATCGGCGAGTCGGCCTGGTCCTGGTTCCAGCGGGCAATGGCCCGGCTGATCGTGGCCGCCTTGACAAACTGGGGCCGGGCCCCCACAACGGTGACAACTTTCAACAAGGTCGCTCCTCCAAGCCATGCCGCCTGCGAAGTGCGGCGACTTTTTCCTTCGTCTGTATCGGCATCTTGCGATCCCGGACAGCAGGCCAATCCGAACCCGCTTCGTGCCGACCCGGCCGGTTCAGTCGAGCGCTGTCGCGTCGCCAAGAGCGGCCACAATGCGCTCCACGCATCGACCGACAGTTCGTGGGTCCCCAGCTCAAGATCGGGCGCTTGCGGCGGCTCGTAGGGCGCCGTCACGCCCGAGAAGTGGCTGATCTCGCCGCTGCGGGCCATTTCGTAAACCTCCGCTTTGCGCTCGCTGCAGACTTCAAGCGGGGCCGACAGGTAAACCTCGATGAAGCTCTCCGCCCCGACCGTCTCACGAGCCCGGGCCCGGTCGTCGACATAGGGCGACAGAAACGAACAGATGACGATCAGGCCCGCATCGTTCAGCAGCCGGGCCACCTCGGCGGCGCGGCGGATGTTCTCGCTGCGGTCCTCGGCGCTGAAGTCCAGGTCGCGACTGAAACTCAGCCGCGCGTTCTCGCCGTCGATCACCAGGCAATGGCGGCCCTCGGCGAACAGCCGCGCTTCCAGGGCCTGGGCCAGCGTCGTCTTGCCGGAGCCGGTCAGACCGGTCAGCCAGACGGTCATCGGCTGCTGGCCCAGGCGCTCGGCACGCTGCCGGCGGGTTACCGCCCCGACCCGGCGCTGGACGTGCTTGCTTCGCGGCTCGGCCGTCCAGCGGGCGGTGGTGTGAATGTGGTCCTGCGGTTCCCGCTGGATAATCATCCCCGCCCCGACCGTGTTGTTGGTCAGCCGATCTATGATGATCAGGGCCCCGGTCAAACGGTTGCGGCTGTAGGCATCGTAGGCTATCGGCCGGCTGAGCGTCAACACGGCCCGGCCGATCTCGTTCAGCCCCAGCGTCCGGGCCTCCCGGCGGTGCAGCGTGTTGACGTCCATGCGGTACCTGAGTTCGCTGATTTGCCCGGGCACCGTTCGCGTGGTCTGCTTGACCAGGTAGGACTTGCCCGGGGTCATCTCCTCCTCGGCCATCCAGACCAGCATCACCTCCACCGTGTTGCCCACGCTGGGAACGTTGTGCGGGTGGGCGATCATGTCGCCGCGGCCGACGTCAATCTGGTCCTCCAGCTCAACGGTGACCGCCAGCGGCGGAAAGGCCTCCGCCAGCTCGCCGTCGAAAGTGTGAATCGTTTTGACGCGGCTCCGCGTGCCGGCCGGAAGCACCACCACCTGGTCGCCCGGACGCAGGATGCCCGAGGCCACGGTGCCCATGTAGCCGCGGAAGGTCGCCTCGGGACGCCAGGCATACTGAATCGGCAAGCGCAGGTCGATCAGGTTCCGGTCGCTGGCCACGTGGACCGTCTCCAGATGGTTCAGCAGCGTCGAGCCCCGGTACCAGGGCATGTTGCCGCCGCGCTCCACGACGTTGTCGCCCTCCAGCGCGCTGAGCGGAATGAAGGTCAGGTCGCGGGCCTCGATCTTGACGGCGAACTCGGAAAATTCGTCGCGGATGTCGCTGAAGACCTTCTCCGAGTAGTCCGCCAGGTCCATCTTGTTGACGGCCACCACCAGGTGCGGAATGCCCAGCAACGTGCCGATGAAGGCGTGTCGCTTGGACTGCGTCAGCAGGCCCCGGGTGGCGTCGATCAGGATGACCATCAGGCCGGCCGTCGAGGCCCCGGTGGCCATGTTCCGCGTGTACTGTTCGTGGCCGGGGGTGTCGGCGATGATGAATTTCCGCTTGGGCGTCGAGAAGTACCGGTAGGCCACGTCGATAGTGATGCCCTGCTCGCGCTCGGCCTTCAGGCCATCGGTCACCAGGGCCAGGTCCATCCGGCCGCCGGAGCCTGAGGCCGCGGAAATGTCGCGGAGCGACGCCACCTGGTCCTCGTAAAGGCCCTTGGACTCCAGCAGCAGACGGCCGATCAGCGTGCTCTTGCCGTCGTCGACGCTGCCCGCCGTAACCAGCCGCAACAGGTTCTTGTGCTCGTTCTGCTGAATCAGTTCCAGGGCGTTCATGGCTAGAAGTACCCTTCGCGCTTTTTTTCTTCCATCGATCCTTGGCCGCTCTCCTGGTCGACCGCGCGATTCGACCGCTCGCTCTGGCGGGCCAGCATCGTCTCTTCCACGATCTCCAGCAACGTCGTGGCCCTCGATTCGACCGCACCCGTGCAGAGCTGGCAGCCCAGGGTGCGGAACCGGCACCACAGCGTCTCGACCTTCTCTCCCGGCCGCGGTTTGATGATGTCGCCGCAAAGCAGCAACAGCCCGTCGCGGTGCACCACCTTGCGCCGCTTGGCGAAATACAGCGGCACCATCGGAATCT
>JAACEH010000193.1 GCA_011682595.1 Anaerolineaceae bacterium | reverse complement strand
CCAAGCCACCCAAGCCACCCAAGCCGCCCGGCCGATCGAACTGATGGTCGCCCTGGCCATGGCCGCCGGGGCCGTCTACCTGACGGCTGTCGCCTGGTGCCGGCGCCTGCAGCGCAGCGGCCGAGGACTGCTGGTCTGGATAATGGCCGTCGGCCTCATCGCCCGGCTGGTCACGATGTTCGCGGTGCAGACCCCGGAGGACGGCCGTCACCGCTTCACCCTCGGACCGGCCACGCCGATCTACGAGAGCGACTACTACCGTTACATGTGGGACGGGGCAGTCCTGGCCCGCGGGTTCAACCCCTACGCCTGGGCCCCGGCCGATGCCGTTGCCGCCCCGGACGACGCCGAGGCGATGCCACCGGAGCTGCGACGCCTGGCCGCCGAGTCGGGCGCCGTCATCCGCCGCGTCAGCTACAACCATCTGCGGACCATCTACCCGCCGATCGCCCAGGCCGTCTTCGCCCTGTCGCATGTGCTGCGCCCCTGGAGCATAACCGCCTGGCGACTGGTGCTGCTGGCGGCCGACCTGGCGACGGTCCTGCTGCTGGCCCGGCTGCTGCGGGTGATGAAGCTGCCGCTGTTCTGGCTGGTCGTCTACTGGTGGAACCCGTTGCTGATCAAAGAGACCTTCAACTCCGCCCACATGGACGTGATCGCCCTGCCCTTTGTTCTGGCGGCGCTGCTGCTGGCTGCGCGGCGAAGGTGCGTCTGGGCGGTCGTGCCGCTGGCCCTGGCCGTGGGCGTGAAGATCTGGCCGATCATCCTGTTGCCGTTTCTGGTCCGCCCGCTGCTGGCCCGGCCGCGGCAACTCGTCACGGCGGTCCTGATCTTCCTGGCCCTGGTGGGGGCCATCTTCCTGCCCATGCTGACGGCCGGCTTCGGCGAAACTTCCGGCGCGGAAGCCTACAGCCGCCACTGGGAAATGAACGATTCGGCCTACCTGCTCCTGCTGTGGGCGGTCAAGTGGGCCGGCAGCTTTGCCGCCATGAAGCTCGGGACGGCCCACCTGGTGACCCGCGGCCTGGTCTGCGCCCTTCTTGCGCTCTGGGTCCTCTGGCTGGTGCGACGGCCGATCGGCGGTCCGGCCGACCTTTGCGCGCGGTCGCTGCCGGCCCTGGCTGCACTCTTCCTGTTGAGCCCGACACAGTTTCCGTGGTACTTTATCTGGATGCTGCCGTTGCTGGCAGTTCGACCGCGCTGGTCGCTGCTGCTGTTGACCGCCCTGCTGCCGATCTATTACCTGAGGTGGCGGTTCGACAACAGCACGTTCGACAATCTCGTCGTCTGGATCGAGTATGGGCCGGTCTGGCTGCTGCTGGGCCTGGAGTGGTGGCGCTTCCGCCGGGCTCGCCGCATCCGGCCACTCGAACCCGTGGAGGCTGCGCCCTAAACAATGCGCTCTCAGTGCCGAGTCACGGTCATCATCCCGGCCCTCAACGAACAACAGGCCATCGGCAAGGTCCTCACCGCCGTGCCGCAATGGGTCGACGAGACGATTGTCGTCGACAACGGCTCCACGGACCGCACGGCCGAGGTGGCCCGCCGGCACGGCGCCCGCCTGGTGGCCGAGCCCGAGCGAGGCTACGGCGCCGCTTGCCTGGCCGGTATCGCCGCGGCCCAGGCCCCCGAGGTGGTCGTCTTCCTGGACGGCGACTTCAGCGACCATCCCGACCAGATGCACCTGCTGGTCGACCCCATCGCCGAAGGCCGGGCCGACCTGGTCATCGGTTCGCGCGTTCTGGGCCGCCACCAGCGCGGGGCCCTGACGCCCCAGGCACGCTTCGGCAACTGGCTGTCGTGTCTGCTCATGCGGATGTTCTGGGGCGTGCGGTTCACCGACCTGGGGCCGTTCCGAGCCATCCGCCGCCAGGCTCTCGAGCAACTCGGCATGTGCGACCGCGACTACGGGTGGACCGTCGAGATGCAGGTCAAGGCCGCCCGGCACGGAATGGCGGTCCGGGAAGTGCCGGTCAGTTACCGCCGCAGGATCGGCAAGTCGAAAATCAGCGGCACCCTGCGCGGCATCATCGGGGCGGGCACAAAAATCCTCTACACAATTTTCCGGGCCGCCCTGCGAGGCCGGAATTGACTCCCGTCAGAATGCGCGGGATGGGGTGGGGTGGGAGGGGGGGGCTATTCACCCGACCGGTTACTCGCCGAAACAGGTGCCCACGGCCCGGGCGGCGCGAACCAGCGGATGCTTCCGCGACACCTTCTTGATTCGTCCCGCGATGCGGTCGATGGCCACGCTGCCGATCCGCCCGTTACGCAGGACCACCAGGCGGCCGAAGCGTTTGGCCAGGATCAGTTCAACCGCGTGGTGCCCGTACTCGGTGGCCAGCGTGCGGTCGAACGCACACGGCGTGCCGCCCCGCTGAATGTAGCCCAGCACCGTGGCCCGGCACTCCAGGCGCGTCAGGTCCTCGATCTGCCGGGCCAGCTTGTGAGCGATGCCGCCCAGGCGAACCGGGTCGGGCGAATCCTCGACCATCCGCTCGATGGTCATCTTGCCGCCGGCGGGCTTGGCGCCCTCGGCCACGCAGATAATCGAGAACTTCTTGCCGCGACGGCTGCGCTCCTTGACGAACGCCGCCACCGCTTCGAGGTCATAAGGCATCTCCGGAACCAGGATGACGTCGGCTCCCGAGGCAACGCCCGCATAGAGGGCGATCCACCCGGCGTAGCGACCCATCACCTCGGCCACCATCACCCGGTGATGGCTGCTGGCCGTCGAGTGCAGACGGTCGATCGCTTCGGTGGCCGTCTGGACCGCCGTCTGGAATCCGAACGTGTAGTCCGTCAGCGGCAGATCGTTGTCGATCGTCTTGGGCACACCGACAATCTTCATCCGGTGCCTGCGGATCAGAAGGTCGGCCACGGCCATCGTGCCGTCGCCGCCGATGCAGACCAGGGCGTCGAGCCGCAGCTTGTTGTACAGCGACTTGCAGCGGGCCGAGGCGTCGTGCGGCTCTTCGTGGCGACGGCCGACCTTATGTGGAGGGTAGTAGGCGAAAGGGTTCGCCCTGTTCGACGTGCCGAGTATCGTCCCCCCGCGAGTCAGGATGTTCGACACGTCGCGGGCCTCGAGTCGCTCCCAGCGGTGCTCAACCAGGCCGGCGTACCCGTCGTAGATGCCGTAGACCGTCGCCCCGTGCTGGTAGATCATGGCCTTGCTCACACTGCGGATCACGGCGTTCAGACCCGGACAGTCGCCACCGCCGGTGAGGATGCCGACCCGCAGACTTTTTCTCTTCGCTTTGGCCATAAGACTGCTCCTTAATAACCGCCGGGCCGCTGACAGTTGGCGTCCGGGCCGGCCGAACCACCGCATTCTAGACACCACGACGGGACCACTCAACCAAAAAGGTATCGGCGGGACTTGACAGGACGACCTTGCCGACCCGCTCAGGCGGCGGAAAGGGCAAGGGCAAAACCCACGAAAAGGCCATCACTTTTTTTCTCCCGCCCGGTGAGTTGCAGGAAAAACATCCACCGGCAGCGGCAATTCTTGCACAACACGCGCGGCACGCTTAACCACTTGCCCCACAAGGTGTTGTGCCGCCACGGGGCCCTCCCCGAAAGCCCGCTTTACAGAGCACTCAGGAGGTCCGGATTTGCCCGGCGGCGACCCGTCCGTATGGTTTCTTGTGACTGAACGAGGGGTCAGTCAATTGGACTAACCAAGCGCCGCGCCCAAAGGGGAGGGTAACAAATGAGCACATTGCACAATTCCAGAACGTTCACCGCCGCTATGGTCTTCCTGCTGGCCATGGCATCGATTGCCGGGGCGGACACGTTGCTGTCCACCAACGGCGACACCACTTACGAGCGGGTCTACTTCGGCTACGGTGGCCCGTCGCGGGAGAACCTCAGCGCCCTGCTGGCCAACTATGTCGATCCGGTCACGGGCCTGCCGGATCCGATTTTGCGCCCGGACGGCAGGCCGCTGGTTGTCGGCAACGTCGACCTCGGCGAAGACCCGGCCGCAAGCGACCAGACCCAACTCCAGCTTTTCTACGCGACCGAGGACCACGACTACATGCTGACCTACCAGGGGCTGGGTTACGCCAGCTACCAGAACATCATGGGCGTTTACATCTACGGGCCCGGGGCAAGCGGTCCGGCCGATGCCACCCATACGCCGCTGATCACCCAGGGTGTTGACGCCCCGGGCAGCGAGGTCGTCTTCAGTGTTCCGGCCGGCCACTTCTTCGGGTTCTACCTCAGTAGCGACGGCAACCGTTCGGAAAGAAATCGCTTCTATAGCGAGAACGAGTATAACACCGACGGCGGGGGAACCGAGACCGACCACGTGCTGATGATGTTCACCGACCACGGTCTGCTGATTGCCTGGGAAGACCTGCCCCTGGGCAGCAACGGCAAGCTCGGTGACCAGGACTACGA